>DASQMW010000038.1:0-20418 GCA_035645295.1 Archangium sp. | reverse complement strand
CGGTGCGCAACGAAGGGCCACCGGTGCCGCTCGAGGAGCGGGCGACCCTGTTCGAGCCCTTCAAGCGTGGCAAGCGGGCCAGTGGCGACGGGCTGGGGCTGGGCCTATATATCGCCCGGCAGATCGTCGTGGCCCATGGGGTCCGCATCTCGGTCGAGTCCGGAGTCGGGCTGGGCACGCGCTTCATCGTCTGGCTCCCCCGGCACGCCCCTGGCGCCTGAGAGGGAAACCCCCTCCCTCTAGTGGCTCTTACAGCGCCGATGACAACCGGTGCCCGGGTGGGCCCTTGCGCGTTGCGGTGGGGGGGTGCGCGTGGTAAGGGGGCCCCGACATATAGGTTTCTCTGGCGGCATTCCCACCAGCCGCCCCTGTGCAAGGACGCAAGATGGACATCCGCGCCGACGAGATCAGCAGAATCATCCGCGAGCAGATCAAGGACTACGGCAAGAAGGTCACCGTCGCCGAGACCGGAACCGTGCTCTCCGTGGGCGACGGTATCGCCCGTGTCTACGGCCTCGAGGGCGTGCTGTCCGGCGAGCTGGTGGAGTTCTCCAACGGGGTGAGGGGCCTGGTGCTCAACCTCGAGGAGGACAACGTCGGTGTCGCCATCATGGGTGACTTCAAGGACATCCGCGAGGGTGACCTGGTCAAGCGCACCTCGACGATCGCCTCCGTGCCCGTGGGCAAGGGGCTGCTGGGCCGCGTGGTGAGCCCCCTGGGCGAGCCGCTGGACGGCAAGGGTCCCATCGTCTCCACCGAGACGCGCCGCCTGGAGGTGAAGGCCCCCGGCATCGTGAAGCGCAAGAGCGTGCACGAGCCCCTGCAGACGGGCATCAAGGCCCTGGACGCCCTGGTTCCGATCGGCCGCGGCCAGCGCGAGCTCATCATCGGTGACCGTCAGACGGGCAAGACGGCCGTCGCCATCGACGCCATCATCAACCAGAAGGGCCTGAACGTTTACTGCGTGTACGTGGCCATCGGCCAGAAGCAGTCCACGGTGGCCCAGGTGGTGGAGAAGCTGACCCGCGCGGGCGCCATGGAGTACACGGTGGTCGTGGCGGCGAACGCCTCGGACCCCGCGCCGATGCAGTTCTTCGCCCCGTACGCTGGCGTGGCCATCGGCGAGTACTTCCGCGACAACAAGATGCACGGGCTCATCGTGTACGACGACCTGTCCAAGCAGGCCGTGGCGTACCGCCAGCTCTCGCTGCTCCTGCGCCGTCCGCCGGGACGCGAGGCCTACCCGGGCGACGTGTTCTTCATCCACAGCCGCCTGCTCGAGCGCGCCGCCAAGCTGTCCGACGAGGAGGGCGCCGGCTCGCTGACCGCGCTCCCCATCATCGAGACGCAGGCCGGTGACGTGTCGGCCTACATCCCGACGAACGTCATCTCCATCACCGACGGGCAGATCTTCCTCGAGACGGACCTGTTCTTCGCCGGTGTGCGTCCCGCCATCAACGTGGGCCTGTCGGTGTCGCGCGTGGGAAGCGCGGCGCAAATCAAGGCCATGAAGCAGGTGGCCGGTACGCTGAAGCTGGACCTGGCGCAGTACCGCGAGCTGGCGGCCTTCGCGCAGTTCGGCTCGGACCTCGACAAGGCGACCCAGGAGACGCTGGCGCGCGGCGCCCGCCTCGTGGAGGTGCTGAAGCAGGGCCAGTACGAGCCCATGCCCGTCGAGAAGCAGGTCATGCAGCTGTACGCGGCGACCAACCGCGAGGACGCGAACAAGCGCGGGTGGATCCGCCAGGTGCCGGTGTCCGACGTGGTGCGCTGGATGCGCGAGTTCATCGAGTTCTCGGACGGCCGCTACCCGCAGCTGGCCAAGGACATCTCGGCCAAGCGCGAGCTGACGGCCGACATCAAGACGGTGCTGAACAAGTGCCTCGCCGAGTTCAACGAGGTGTTCCAGCCGACGCCGGGCGCCAAGCTGTAATCAACGCCCCGAGCTGAAGCCTCACCCGGGCCCCGCGCTCCCGACAAGGGAACGCGGGGTTTCGTGTTTCCAGGGGGGTTTTCAAGGCCCATCCGCGCCCCCTTCCCCTCGCCCTCCGGGAGAGGAGCCCCCCGTCGTTCAAAGGGGGGGCAAGCCCCCCGGGGTGAGGGTGCCACGGGCCCCGGGTTGCTACGAGAGGGCCCGTCCGGCCACGCCCAGGGCCTTGTCCAGGTAACCGGCCAGCTCGGTCAACCGGGCCACGGCCTGGGTCACCTTCTCGAGGTCCTCGGCGGCCTCGGCGAGGGCGTGGTTGGTGTTGTGCATGGCATCGGTGGCCTGTTTGAACTCGGCCGAGTTGGCGTCGAAGCGTGCGCCGAGCAGGTGCATGAGCAGCTCGCGCAGGCGCTTGGCATGCGCGTGGTACTGGGCGCGGGTCTCGGCGGGCACGGCACCACTCATCGACAGGTCGAAACAGCGCTCGACGAGGCGGGTCAGCGTCTGGGTGTCGAAGAGCATGGGCTACTCCTGGGGGGGCTCGCGGAGGCGCTGGACGGCGGCGGAGGCGGTCTGCACGCGGCCCTGGAAGGACTGCATGGCGGAGGAAAGCTCCTCGAAGGACTCCAGCTTGCGCTCGGAGCGGGCGAAGCGGAGCAGGGCGTCGTGGGCGGAGCGCAAGGCGCGGGCCATCTCCACGGGCTGGGCCACCATGAGGGCCTCGTAGGTATCGGAGGCGCGGCGGATGTCCTCGAGCACGGCGCGGCGCTCGGCCAGGGAGAGCTTCTCGCGGTGGAGGTTGTAGAACATCACCCGGGAGGCGAGGGCCTGCTTCACCCCGGTGAGGCGCTGGGGCCCGAGCACGTCCACCATGTCCGCCTCCAGCAAATCCAGGATGCGGTTCACCTGGGGCGCGCCCTGTTCGATGCCCTTCTGGAGGGCGGCGCCCTGCCGGGCCTCGAGGAAGAGCGAGGTGGCGACGCCCAGCAGCGTGGTCACCGGCTCCACGTACTTGCTGGCCGAGGCATCCCCCTTGCCGGCCAGCGTCTGCATCTGCGTGCCGAGGGCGCCGAGCTGCGTGCCCAGGGCCTGGGAAGCCGCGGGCAGCTTGCCCGGGTTCTCCGCGCCGGCGAGGGTGGCCAGCCGCTCGGCGTAGACGCCCAGCAGGGCGATGGCGTCCATGCGGGCCTGGATGGACTCGGGCGAGAAGATCTTCCCCACCAGGGGCGTGGGCCGGCCCGCGGCGTCGCTGGCGAGCACCTCCAGGGAGGTGTCGTACAGGCGCTCGTCCAGGTAGAGGTCCCGCTCGAAGCGGTTCATCTCCGAGTAATACGCGCCGAGCGCGGCGCTGGCCTCGGTGTTGCCCTGTTGGAACCGGGCCACGGGCTCGCGGAAGCTGCCCGGCGTCTTGCAGCCCGGCAGCAGTGCCAGCGCGAGCGCCAGCGATGCACCCGCCATGGACCGCGCCCCTCCTCGCATCCCTCTCATGGGCTCCTCCTACGTCGGTGTGGAGTCGTCGCCCCCAGCCTACTCCTTCCGAATGACAGAGGTGCCCTCCACGTCCTCCTCCCACGAGGGGGTGGGAATCACCACGGTGTCTGGTGAACGCTGCGGGGGCGGCTTCTCGCGGGCCGCCTCGCGCTCGGCCTGGACCTCGGGCGGAGGAGGCACGTCCGTGTAGACGGCGAAGCGCACGTCGTAGGAGCGGATGACCTGCTGGCCGAAAACCCGCTCGAAGGGACGCGAGAGGAGGACGGCGTCCGCGCCAGCCTTGCACGCCGTGTCGCGCAGCGCCTCCTTGCGCCCCTCCTGCCCCATCCACTGGTTGCCATCGAGGGCCAGCGAGCCCAGCACCTCGTAGGGGCGTGAGGGCGCGAGGTCCTCCTCGAAGAGCTCGAAGTCACAGTCCGGAGGCTTGGAGGGCCACTTTTTGAACTGGGAGGGCTCGCGCTTCGCGCCCGGCATGGCGCAGGCGCTCGCGAGGACTCCTGCGAGAAGGAGGAGGCACGACTTCTGGAGTGCACGCATCGATCGCTTTGTTCCCAGGGGCAGATGGATGCGGACACTTTAGTCGCGCGCATCGCCTGCGCGCTGGAGAAGAGCCGTGGCTCCTCGACGAGCGGTTCTCCGCCGTCCAGCTACTCCTCCTCACCTGGGGGCGACTTGTCCCCGGGAGCAGCCGGAGGCATCGGCTCGGGTACGCTTTCCGAGGGCGCAGCACTCGGCTCTTCCTTCACATTCTTTGCGTCGAGCTGCGAGATGAAGAGCGCGAGACTGGGATTCTTGTCATGGACGGCGTACAGGCGCTTGCGCTTCGCATATTCGCGAGCAACCTCCTGATACGCCTTCACGTTCTTTCTTTCGCTCTTGTTTCCCGAGGTTGAGAGCGGTGCCTTGTTCCGCCTGATACGCTCGCGATTACAGGCATCCAGGCAGCCGCTTGTCTTCGCCGCCCGATTGTCGTCGAACAAGAGGGGCAGCAACCAGCACTCGATTCCGTGTACGGCAATGGCGAAGACGAGGCGGTGGCCATGGGCCCTCCAGAACTCGTCGCCGATGAGACCCTGGAATTTCTGGATGACGCGCGTGACGAGCTCCGCCACCTCGAGTTCCCGGCCGCCTTCGCGGTGGGGGACGTCGTAGCCCTTCTGCTCGGAGACGTCGGTGTCGATCTGCACCACCAAGTAGTCGTTGAACTGCAGCGCGCGCAGGTGCTCGCCACTCGCGAAGAATCTCAACACCAGGCCCCAGCCCCCAGGAGCGGGTTCGCTCGTCTCACCGGTCTTGTCGAGCGGCGGCTGCACGTAGTTGACGATGGGCTCTTCGTCGCCGAAGTAGCCGAGCAGGATGTTGTCGACAACGATCTGGTCGGTGACCCCTTCGCCGACGATCCCGAAGCTGGGCACGTGTCACCTCGTCAGAAGTTCTTGGGCAGTCCACCGATGTAGCCGCGCATGAACGCTTCCGAGAGCTTCATGGGTGGCTCACCCTCGATGGGCTTGGGCGGCGAGACGCGACGTGCCTTGGTGTGCCCGTCCTTGTTCCGGGCGATGACGAACAAACGCTGATCGTCGTCGGTGAGGTCGATGCCGTCGAGCACGGCGGGATTGTGCGTGGTGAGGATCACCTGCTTCTCGTACTTCTTGGCGAGACCCGTGAGCTCTTGGATGAGGGTGGCGCAGAGCTTGGGGTTGAAGGACGCATCAACGTTGTCGATGGCGAAGAAACGAGGCGTGTCCGGGCTGATGAAGAGGGTGAGGTAGAACAGAAGGAAGAGAAAACCTTCGTTGGCGCTGCGCTGATCGAAGAGGGCTCCTTCGGCCAGATAGCGATCGCGAATGCGAATGCTCCGCTCGCCGGGCGCGAGATCAGCAGGGAAATCCAGACGCTCGAACCAGTCAATCAGGGCGAGCTTGTCCATGATCTCGGCAAGGCGGTCATGGAACTTGGCATTCAGTGCCTTGAGATGAGCGAAGAGTCCTTCTCCCTTGATTCCAAGCGGAAGAATCTGGCCTTCGGCCTGGAATACGCGCAGGTATGAATTCTCAGGAGAAAAAACAATGAAATCTGGTAACCCAACAAAGACAGAAAGCGCCGCCTTCTCGACTATCGCACGCAGCGAAAGTGCGTCGGGGGTGGGCATTTTCTCTGCGAACTTCTTGAAGGTCTCATCAACCAGACGCCGCGTCCGGTCAGGAAGCTTCAGGTCGGGCTCATCCTGCCATCGCGCATAGGCGGATGTTTCCTCCGCCCGGAGACGATGGGTAAGCCCGATGTCGCCATCCATCTGCACGCTGATGGTGATGCCGCGCTGTGCTCTCTCCGCCTCGAAAGCCGCCTGCATGAACCGCGGCTCGGTGACGCGAATGCCCCGCGACGCCAGGAACTCGTTGTCGAGTTTGTTCTGAGCCGCTGCTGATTGGAGCGCGATCGCTTCGAGAATGTTGCTCTTGCCGCTTCCGTTCGCTCCGATGAACGTGTTGACCCGTCCGAGCTGCAGGTTGAGCTCCTGGATCGACTTGAAGTTCTCGATCGAGACTTCGCGAATCATGGGTGCGCCGGCCTCGTCATCGGTTCGTCATGGTGAACTCCCGGCGCAAGCTAGCCCTTCGCTTCCAGCGGCAGCAAGCTCCACCTCCGCTGGAATGATGGAGGAGCGCGTCCGCCTCACCCGCGCAGGCGCGGGAGGATGGCGCGCAGGCTCGGGTCCATGCCGCCGCGCGAGCCGAGCGCGGCGATGCCCCGGCGCTCGTACTCCAGCGTGTTGGCGCGAGCCACCAGCTGCACGCTCGCCCCGAGCGCCGCCGGCATCGCCAGGTCCAGCTCGTAGATGTCGCCGGCCACCAGCGTCGTCTCCGGCGAGGTGTCCGTCTCGTTCCAGATGCGGCGCAGCGCATCGTAGTAGTGGCCCCGGCGCAGGTGGATGGGGCGCACCAGCGCCTCCGCCCGCACCGTCTCCGGCAAGGCGGCGAAGACGGCATCCGGCGCCGTGGGCGGCTCGATGAGGAACTTGCGCGCGTCGCCCGAGACCCGCAGGCGCTCGCGGCCGCGCGGGGCCAGCTTCGTCAGCTTGGCCTCCACCGTGGCCGTGTGCGCGTTGGTGACGACGTGCACCGGCAGCCCCGTCTCCAGCAGCGCCTCCAGCACCTCCTTCGCCTCGGGCTTGAAGGCCATGCCCACCTGCGCGTACGCCTCGCGGTAGAGCTTGTCCAACAACGCGGCCCGCTGGGCCTTGTCCGTCATCACCCCGAGCCGGTCACACAGCCGGCGCGCCACGAAGTTGGCTAGCAGGTACGGATCCGCCGTGGCCGGCGCCACGATGCGGCCCGCCACCTCCCAGCCGTGCTCCTCGTTGCTGGCCAGCACCCCGGCCTCCACCTCGGCCCACCCCGCCTCCATCACGTCCCGGCCCAGCTCCTCGGACAGGCGCCGGCGGAAGTGCTGGACGAAGGGCGCGCCTTCCGCCGCCGCGTCGGTGAACGTCCCGTCGAAATCCAGCACCACGCATCGAATCGCCATCGTCCTCGGCCCTCTCTGTCGCAGGAGGTAGGAAATAGGCCCCCTCCCCTCCCGGAATCAAGCCGGGGCGCGTCAGCCCGGGCATGGAACCACTGGTGGCGCGGGCGTGTCAGACCCTCCGTGTAGAAGGGAGTCGCGGTCAGCGGAGGAACCGTGGGCCCCGGTGTCGGGGAGACGCTGGGGCCCACGGGGATGTCAGACCCTCCGAGTAGAACCGAAAGTGTCGGCGCGACGTGGCGCCGCATGCGCTGGCGGTCCCCTGGGAAGGCCACCGGTGCATTCATGCAGTAGGGCTGCACTTCCGCGAGGCACCTCTTGGGTGCGAGGCGGCGGGGGCGGCGCGTCCGGATCCCCTCCCCGGGCGCGCCGCTCCAACTTTTTTGGGAGCACCCCTCCCCGCTCACGAGGCGGGTGTCTGCAGGGAGTGCTCGGCGTACACGCCCGGCAACGTCACGATGAAGGTGGAGCCCGCTCCGGGGGTGCTGCGCGCCTCGATGGAGCCGCCGAGCGCCTGGACGATGGTGCGGGTGATGTAGAGCCCCAGGCCCAGTCCGCCGTAGTGGCGCTCGGACACGGCGCGCTCGAAGCGCTCGAAGATGCGCGAGAGGTTGCCCGGGTCGATGCCAATGCCCTGGTCATGCACGAGCAGCAGGGCCCGGCCCGCCTGCTTGGACACGGAGAGTTCCACGGGTTTGCCGGCCCCGTACTTGAGCGCGTTGGTGAGCAGGTTGGTGACCACCTGGTCCAGCCGCAGCCGGTCCCACCGGCCGACGACGGGCCCCGGGGCACTCACCGTGACGGAGGAGCCGGACCTGGTGGCCTGGGGCTCGAAGCGGCCCACCACCTCGCGCACCACCTCGGCCAGGTCCACGTCCTCCCTGTCGAGCTCCAGCTTGCCGGCGCCGATGCGCGAGACGTCCAGCAGGCTGTCGATGAGGCGCGAGAGCCGGGCCACCTGCCGCTCGGCGACGTCCAGGTGCGCGAGCAACGTCTCGCCGTCCATCCCCTCGGCCTGGGTCCGGGCGGCCCTGCGCAGCGAGTGCAGCTTGAGGCGCAGCGGCGTCAGGGGCGTCTTCAGCTCGTGCGAGGCGATGGAGAGGAACTCGTCGCGCACCTGCACCGCCTCCTTCGTCTCGCGGTAGAGCCGGGCATTGTCCACGGAGATGGCGGCGCGGCGCGCCAGGTCCTCCGCCAGCCGCAGCTCCCACTCGTCATACTCCCGCTCCCCTTGGGCATAGACGAGCGTGAGGGCCCCGAAGATGCGCCCACGGCTGAGCAGCGGCACACACAGGTACGAAGAGAGGCCGAGCGCATGCAGCAGCCGCGTCTGATCCTCGTCGCGCGCGCCCACGTCGAAGAAGGACTCGGGGACGGTGGGCAGCCACTCCGGCTCACCGGTGCGCAGCACCTTGGGCAGGCCGCGAGAGGCATTCCAATCCAGCTCGAAGTGGTGCAGCACCTCGTGCACCAGCCCCACCTTCTCCGGCTCCCGGTGAGCCGCCGCGACACGCTCGAGGCCTCCGTCCGCCGTCAGCAGGTCCACCGCGCACCAGTCCGCCAGCCTGGGCACCACCAGCTGGGCGACGTTTTCCAGCGTGGCCTCGTAGTCGAGGGACGTCGAGAGCAGCGCGCTGGCGCGGGCGAGGAAGGAGGCGGACTCCTCGGAGCGCCGCTGCACGGTGATGTCGATGTGCAGGCCCACCCACTCGCGCACCTGCCCATCCGCCATCACCACCGGCACGCCCCGCGCGGACATGTGCCGGTACTTTCCGTCATGCCGGCGCACCCGGTGCTCGATCTCGAAGACCGTCCGGCTACGCAACGCCTCCACCCACCGCCGGACCGTCCGCCCCCGGTCCTCCGGGTGGATGCACTCCAGCCAGCCGTACCGACCCTCGAGGAACTTCTCCGGCGTCTGGCCGGTGAAGGCCCTCCAGTTGGGCGAGTCCGTGACGACGCGGCCCTCGGCATCCGTCGTCCACACAATCTGGGAGATGGCATGCGTGAGGGAGCGGAAGCGCTCCTCGCTCTTTTGAAGGGCCTCGTGCTGGCGCTGCAGGCTCGCCGACAGCTCCTCCGCCCGCAGGCGGGCAAGCATCTGCCCGGTGACCTCGGAAGCGCACACCAGCAGCCCCTCCATGTGCCCCTCGGGCGTCCGCAGCGGCTGGTACACGAAGTCGAAGAAGGCCGTCTCCCGCCGCTCCGGGCCGTCCAGTTGGATGGGAATGGACTTGCCCGCCACCGGCTCGCCCGTGCGGAAGACATGGTCCAGCAGCTCGAAGACGTGCTGCCCGTCGATCTCCGGATGGGCCTCGCGCGCGGGCCGCCCCAGGATGTCCCGCTGCCCGACGAGCCGCAGGTAGAGCGGGTTGGCGTACGCGTAGACGTGCGTGGGCCCCTGCAGCAGGGCGATGGCCACGGGCGCCTGCGTGAAGACGCTGTGCAGCCGGGCGCGCTGGACGGCCGCCTCCAGGAGCGCGGCATGCTCGCGCGCCAGCAGCTCGGCCTGCGCCTCGCGCAACCGGACCGCCCGCTCCTTGAGCTGCCGGTCCTTCTCGAACAGGTCCACGAAGAGCCCCACCTTGGCGCGCAGCACCTCCGGCTCGAAGGGCTTGGTGAGGTAGTCCACCGCGCCCTCCACGTAGCCCTGGATGATGGAGGACTCGTCCTGGTGGTAGGCCGAGATGAGGATGATGGGCGTGTCCCGGTGCCGCGCCCGCTGGCGGATGAGCCGGGCCGTCTCGAAACCATCCATCCCCGGCATCCGCGCATCCAGGATGATGACGGCGAAGTCCTCCCGGAGCAGACACTTCAGCGCCTGCTCGCCGGAGGTGGCTTGCGTCGTGCGTACCCGGAGCGGCTCCAGTACCCCCTCGAGCGCGAAGAGGTTGCTGGGATGGTCGTCCACCAGCAGGACAGCGGGCCTGGCAGTTCCCCTCATCACGATGGGGCCTCTTCCTCGTCAATCCAGCGGACTGCTGGTCAGGCACGTCCCATGCCTGGCCGCCCCTCCCCGGACCCGGGCTCGCGCGGAGGCCCTCCCGTCAAAACCTAGGAGCCCCTCGGGCCCATGCCCATCCCCCCAGGGTGGCCTGTCCACTGCGCCCCTGCTCGGAAGGGGGTGGGCCCCGTGCAACTCACACGAGGCAGGAGGCACGGACTTTTTCTTGGCCTCTGGGAATCACGGGGTGGCACGCCGCCGGGCTGACGAATGAAACGCGCAGTGGAGGACGTCCCCCCGGTCGACCGGTCCGCCTCTCGCGAAGCGACGTTATTGTGGGAACGGGGGGAGTCCACGCAGGCATGTCCGATCTCGAACGAGCCGGTTCTCCGGAGGCCACGGCGCTCCTCGCCGAGCGCGAGCACCTGCGGGCGTTGCTGCGGTTGATGCCGGTGGGGGTCTACATCGTCGATGTCCAGGGGAGGCTGCTGGAGTCCAACCCCACCGCGGAGAGCATCTGGGGAGGCCCGCTGCCCCGGGTGGGGCTGGAGGGCTACGGCATCTACGAGGGGTACTGGCCCGGGAGCGGACGGCGGCTGGAGCCCCACGAGTGGGCACTGGCGCGCACGCTGCGCGACGGGCACCCGGTGGTGAACGAGGAGGTGGAGCTCGTCGCCTTCGACGGCACGCGGCGCACGGTGCTGCACTCGACCACGGCGTTGAAGGACGCCCAGGGCACCATCGTCGGGGCGGTGGCGGTGAAGGTGGACATCACCACGCGCCGGGAGGCGGAGCACGCCGAGTCCTTCCTCACCGAGGCCACGCGCCTGCTGGTGGAGTCGCTGGACTGGGAGAGCACACTGCAGGCGGTGGCACGGCTGGCCACGCGCGAGCTGGCCGACTTCTGCATCATCGACGTGGTGGGCGACGACGGCGAGTTGCACCGGCTGGTGGCCGCCGCGCGGGAGCCGGCCTACCAGCCGCTGATGGCCGAGCTGCTGCGCCATCCGCCGAAGGTAGGAAGCCCGAGCCCGCTGGCCCGCGTGTTCGAAGAGGGCCGTCCGCTCCTCATCCCCGACATCTCCCGCGAGCAGCTCGAGACGTTCGCGCGCGCGCCCGAGCACCTGCGGGCCATGGAGCAGATGGAGCCCCGCGCGTGCATGGCGGTGCCGCTGTCGGTGGGCGCGCGCCGGGTGGGCCTGCTCAACTTCATCCTCGCCACCCCGGGCCGGCGCTACACGGAGCGGGAGCTGAAGTACGCCGAGGAGCTGGCCCGGCGCGTGGCCTTCGTGGTGGAGCACGCCCGGCTCTTCCGGGAGGCGCAGGGGGCGCTGAGGGCTCGCGACACCTCGCTGGCGCTGCTGGAGGCCTTCCTCGCCGCCTCGCCGGTGGGCATGGGCTTCGTGGACCGGGAGCTGCGCTACGTGCTCGTCAACCCGGTGCTGGCCACCATGAATGGCAAGCCCCGCGAGGCGCACCTGGGCCACACCGTGCGCGAGGTGCTGACGGAGCCGGGGGAGGCCCCGTATGTGGAGCGGTTGCTGCACAGCGTGATGGAGGGCAGCGAGCCGCTGACGAACCAGTACACCCTGGTGCCCGCGCGGCACGGCCTCCCGCCGCGCCCGGTGCACAGCACCCTCTTCCCGGTGAAGGTGGACGGGGAGACACTGGGCGTGGGCGTCACGGTGCTGGACATCACCGAGCAGAAGCAGGTGGAGGAGGGCCTGCGCTTCCTCGCCGAGGCCACCACGCGGCTGTCCTCCTCGTTGGATCCACGCACCACGATGGAGAGCACCGTACGGGTGGTGGCCGAGCACCTGGCGGACTACTGCATGCTGGACGTGCGCTCCGAGGACGGCCAGGGCCTGGAGCGGGTGGCGGCGGCGGCGCGCAGGGCCGACACCCAGCAGGTGCTGGAGGAGTCGCGGCGCCTGTCTTCCGCGCCCCATCCGGACTCCCCCACCTGGAGGGTGCTGGAGTCGGGCCAGGCCATGCTGGTGTCCGAGGTGCCCGAGACCCTCTCGGAGGACAGCGCCCTGGACGTCCGCTTCCGCGCGACGCTCGCGCGGCTGCGGCCGCGCTCGGTGATGTTCGTGCCCCTCATCGCCCGGGAGCGCACGCTGGGGGTGCTGACGGTGGTGAGCCAGGACGAGGCGCGCCGCTACACCGAGCGGGACCTGGCCTTCGCGGAGGACGTGGCCTGGCGCGCGGCGCTGGCGATAGACAATGCCCGGCTCTTCCGCCAGGCGGAGCGGGCGGTGGAGGCGCGCGACGAGTTCGTGGCCATCGCCACGCACGAGCTGCGCACGCCCCTGTCGGCGCTGAGCCTGCAGCTGACGGCGCTGCAGCGGGCGGTGGAGGCGGGCCGCCTGCCCACGGAGGAGAAGCTGCGGCAGTCGCTGGTGACGGCGAAGCGCCAGACGGAGCGGCTGGAGCAGCTCATCAAGCACCTGCTGGACGTGTCGCGCATCTCCACCGGAGGGTTGGAGCTGGAGCTGGAGGAGGTGGACCTCGCGGAGCTGGTGCACTGGGTGGTGGTCCGCTTCGAGGAGAAGCTGGCGGAGGCCGGCTGCACCGCGGTGGTGCACGCGGACCCCCCCGTGCGGGCGAAGGTGGACCGGCTGCGGGTGGAGCAGGTGGTGATGAACCTGCTGTCCAACGCGATGAAGTACGCCCCCGGCCATCCGGTGGAACTGCGGGTGGAGCGACAGGGAAACATGGCGGTGATCGGCGTGCGCGACTTCGGACCGGGCATCTCCCCGGAGGCCCAGGCGCGCATCTTCGAGCGCTACCAGCGGGCCACGGGCAAGCACTCGCGCGACAGCCTGGGCCTGGGCCTCTACGTGGCGCGGCAGATAGCACGCGCCCATGGCGGCGAGCTGACGGTGGAGAGCACCCCGGGCCAGGGCGCCCACTTCCGCCTCTCCCTTCCGCTCGGCTGAAGGCCCCTCCCCGCGCTCTCCCTCCCAGGGCGATTGCCTTGCGCCGTGCCTGAAATCTGAGCATACTCATTTTTGAGCATGGTCACTTCGCGAAAAGGAAGCGCCCGCCAGGAGGCCGCCGAGGCCCCCGGACTGAGGGAGCGCAACAAGCAGGAGAAGCTGGAGCGCATCCGGCAGGCGGCGCGGGAGCTCTTCGCGAGCAAGGGGTACGCGGAGACGACGACGCGGGAGATCGCCGAGCGGGCGGGCGTGGGCACGGGGACGCTGTTCCTCTACGCGCGCACCAAGGAGGAGCTGCTGATGCTCGTCTTCGCCGAGCGGGTGGAGGCGGTGCAGGAGGAGCGCTTCCGCACGCTGCCCCCGCAGGCCCCGCTGCTCGAGCAACTGCTGCACGTCTTCGAGGGCTTCTTCCGCCTGTACGCGAAGGACCCGGCGCTGGCGCGCGTGTTCATCCGGGAGTTGCTCTTCCTGGAGCCGGGGCCGGCCGGAGAGCGGATGCACCTGGAGCGGGCCTTCGCGGCGCGGCTGGCGGGACTGGTGGCGGCGGCGCACGAGCGCGGCGAGGTGGCGGGGAACGTGGACCTGGAGATGGCGGGCTTCAACCTCTTCTCGCTGTACATCACGACGTTGATGGGCTGGCTGTCCGGGGCCTTGGGCCCTGGCGAAACGTGGCGTCCGGTGCTCGAGCGTGCGCTCGCGCTGCAGCTGCGGGGCTTCGGGCCGGGCGCCGGGACTTCTGGCGGAAGCAGACGGAGGCGGTCATGAGCAACGAGGCAACCCTGACGCTGCGGCAGGCGCGCGAGCGCTACTTCGATGAGAACGGCTTCGGACAGGGCGGCAACTACGACGAGCGCTGGGTGCGGGTGGACGTGGGCCCGGTGCCGGTGTGGTTCCCCAACTCGGCGGAGCGGGTGCGGGCGCTGCGCTTCCACGATTTGCACCACGTGCTGACGAGCTACCGCACGGACTTCCCGGGCGAGTGCGAGATTTCGGCGTGGGAAGTGGGCGGGGGGTGCACGGACCACTGGGTGGCGTGGATGCTGAATCTCTCCGGGATGGGGGCGGGGCTGTTCTTCATGCCGCGCCGGGTGGCGAGGGCCTTCCTGCGGGGCCGGCACACGGGCAACCTCTACCGCGCCGAGTACGGCGAGACGCTGCTGGGCAAGACGGTGGAGGAGATGCGGAGCGCGATGCGGATGAACGAGCCGGTGCCCGCGCCAACGGGGAAGGAGCGGCTGACGCTCGCGGGCTGGTCGGCGGCGGCGCTGCTCATGTCGGCGGTGGGCGCGGCGGCCTTCGTGGCCCCGGTGGCCCTGGCGGCGTGGGCGCTGGTGGGCTGGCTGCGCTGAACAGTGCGAGCCCTTCCCCCTTGAGACCTACCCGAGCGGCCTGAATATCCTTGGAGTTCAAACCACGAGCACCCAGGAGGGGCCCCGGATGGAACGAGCAGCGAGCGACGCGGAGAAGCGCCGGCGCGTGCGGTGGCCCTGGTGGCTGCTGGCGGGCTCGCTGGGGGTGACGGTGCTGGGCGGCTGGGGGGCCTCGCGCTCCATCTCGTCGCTGGTGGCGCGGGTGGCGCAGTTGGAGCGGGAAGCCAGCGAGTCCGAGGCACGGGTGGCGGAGCTGCAGGTGCTGCGCGACAGCATGGCGCGGCGGCTGCGCCAGCTGGAGCAACAGCAGCAGGGGCTGAGCACACAGAACGCGGCGCTCCACAAGCGGGCCGGAGAGCAGAGCGTGCTGCTCGCGCGGCGCGACGCGGTGCGGGTGGAGCTGGAACTGCTGCTGAAGGCGGAGCTGGAGCGGGGCGAGGTCTTCCTGGCGGAGGCGGACGGGCGGCTGCGGGTGGAGGTGGCGGACCGGCTGCTCTTCGAGCCGCGCAAGGCGGCGCTGACGCCGGCGGGAGCGGAGCTGCTGACGCGGGTGGGGGCGAAGCTGGCGGTGGACGGGCACCTGGTGCAGGTGGCGGCGCACACGGACGCGGTGCCGGAGACGGCCGAGCCTGCGCCCGGGCCGACGAGCTGGGAGCTGTCCTCTGCGCGCGCGGTGACGGTGGTGCGGCTGCTGGGAGAGAAGACGAAGCTGGGCCCGGAGCGGCTGGTGGCGGCGGGCTACGGGCCCTACCACCCGGTGGTGGTGGATGACGGGCCCCTGTCGCGGGAGCGCAACCGGAGGCTGGAGCTGCAGCTCATGCCCGCGCCGCCGAAGCCCGCGCCGCCCCCCGCTCCCGCGGATCTACGGCTGGCCAAGAAGCGCCCGGGACAGGCGCGGTAACACGCGCGGAGGCCCCGCCCCTGCGCGCGTGTGGCCTCACTGGCTCCGAGAGAGGGTCGAAAGATTCTGGAAGGCGTTCTCGTAAGCGGGAGCCTTGGAGTGATCGATGCCAATCGGGATGTCGTCACTGGCCAGCTCTTGATCCATGAGGAGGATGAAGGCCCTTCCATCGAGCTCGACGGCCATCCCACGGCCCTTGGTCACCGAGGCAGGCTGGACGCCGGTCTTGGTCTTGTCCTTGGTACCGTCACTCGCTGAGTCCACGGTCACAGGCGGATACGCGCCCGTTGCGGCGTAGGTCAGGATCCGATCCTCCAGGGCCACATACCGCAAATAGTGCCGCCGGTTCGCCTCGATGCTCTGCTCCTGCATGAAGAGCCCCGGAAAGGCCTTGTAGAAGACCGCCGTGGCGGCTGTGACAAGGAACAAGGTGACGAGATACTCATTGGCCTCTTTCCACCCTGTCTTGCTGATGAAGACGAGCAGGATCGCGGCCAGCGCACTCGTCAGGGAGAACATGATGGCGGACAAGTAGTAGTTGGAGAAGATGAACACCGCCGCCCAAAGGTGGAACCTGGCCCTGCCACGGGCTTCGAGCTGTTGCTGTTTCAGCCGTCCTTGCTCCTCCGGGGTGAGCTTCAAATTGCTGGCGAACGTCAGTGTCGCGGCACCGAGGGATGCATGCTCCTGCTGCTCGCGAGCAAGGACCTCCCCATGACGCCGGTGCTTGAAGAGTTCATGCGCCTTGCTGCTGGACCACCCGAGGGCCAGTGCAGCGCCCAGCGCCGACAAGACGATCCACCCCACCACCAGCGCGAGGTGTCGCAGCGTCTTCGATTGGAAGAGCGCCTTGCCGAACACACTGATTCCCGACTCCTTCACGGTCATTCGAGCGGCCTCCTGAGCCGAGCGTGTGACCATAGATCAGCTACACCGTCTGGCGCATCGGTGCGGAAGAGCGGGGACCCACCGCTGACGCCCCCCTTTTCCGCCTCCGGGAAACGCGCGGGAAAATGCCGTGAATAAACCGGGCAGGCGGCCGTCCGAGCCTCTGGTCAGCCACTGGCTCCCTCCTTTTTCCCGCTCCGGAGAATCCCCGTGCCCACCCTCAGGCAATTGCTGTACACGTCCCTGGCGACGAGCCTGTTCTTCACCGCTGGCACCGCCGAGGCGCGCTTCGGTAAGCGCTCCGACTCCTCCAGTTCCAGCAGCGACAAGGTCCACGACGCCAGCCCGGTGGGTTCGAGCAACAGCGGCAGCGGCTCCGGTTCGAGCGGCGGCTCCAGCTCCGGCGGCTCGAGCTCCGTGAGCGACACCGTGAACACCGTGGGGGCCATCCTGGACATCATCCACTTCGTGGCGGACACCGCGGCGGCGGTCCAGCACCACGAGACGACGACCTACTACGAGACGGCCCGCTACGAGGCCCCCAGCGCGCCCGTGGAGCTGGAGCCCGGCCACCAGCCGATGTACCCCTACGGGCGCGAGCCGGTGGTCGAGCAGCAGCGGCAGCAGCCGGAGGTGCGCAACCGCAACCCGCTGATGTTCCGGCTGGGCGTCGAGGGGCAGTCGCTGGGAGCGGGCTCGTCGGCGGGGTTCAACGTGGGAATCGAGGGCGAGCGCTGGGGCGTGGCCGCGGCGGTCACGGGGCTGCGGCTGCCCACCGACGACGGGACGGCGGGCGTGGACAAGATCGGCTTGTTCTCGGCGCACCTGACGTTCGCGCTGTACACCAGCGACCACGCGCGGCTGCGGCTGGAAGGCGGCATGGCGTCGGCCAAGGCGCCGGACGTCACCTTCGTGGGCCCGAGCTTCGCGCTGTCCTTCGAGCGGTGCCTGTTCGGCGCGCTGGACCTGGAAGGCCGCGGGCAGCTCGTCCCGGTGCCGTACGTCCAGGTGGACACGCAGGCGGGCCTCGCGCTGCACCTGAACGCGGTGACGCTGCGCACCGGCTGGCGCTTCCAGATGCTGGACGACCGGGGCGTGGTGGACGGCGTGGTGCACCGCGACTACTTCAGCGGCCCCTACGCCGGCATCGGCCTGAACTTCTGACCCACGCGCCCCTCCCCTCTCCCTCCGGGAGAGGGAAAGGGTGAGGGTGCCACGGACCTGGACGGAATCCGTGGGGGCCGCCCGGGCTCAAGAGCCGGACATCCCCTCGGAGGAGGCCTCCATGGAAGCCGACGCCCCGGTGGACACGGAGGTGCCGGTGGTGGACTCGGTCTTCTTGCCCCGGCGCTTGGGCGGAGGGGCGAGCTTCGGCGCGGAGCCGAACAGCCGCTCGTAGGTCTCCGGGGTGTTGATGTTGACGACGACGCCCGGGTCCTTCACCGGAATCCGGCGCACCTGCAGGCCGCGCACCGCGCCCTCCAGCTGCGTCTCGCCCGAGTCCCTGTCCCGCAGCCGCTCGGCGGCTCCGCGCGAGAGGATGATGGGGAAGCCCGAGGCGCTCTCGAACTCGGGGCGGATGGCCTCCACCGAGTCCCCCATCGCCTTGATGAGCGTCTTGAGGGTGGAGGCGCGCAGGGCGGGCATGTCCACGGGGTGGATGAGCACCACGTCCGCGCCGTCCTCGAAGGCCGCCTCCAGCCCGGCCTTCACCGAGCCGAGCTGCCCGTCCTGCCACCGCTCGTTCTCCACCAGGTGGATGGCCGGGTGCTGGTCGCGCACGGCATCGGCGTCCTTGCCGATGACGCCGATGACCGAGCAGCCGGCCTTGCCAAACGTCGAAGTGAGCGACTGGAGGAAGCTCTTGCCCCCCTCGTGCTCGATAAGCGCCTTGGAGTAGCCCATCTTCCTGGCCTCCCCCGCAGCGAGGATGATCGCCACAGCCTTCATGCCACGCCTCCTCGGCCCCCACCGGTTGGCGTGGGGGCGACCCCCTACACCCTGGCAAGCGTGGAGCGATCTGGCCGCGCCCCCGGGGGCAGCCCGTTGGGAAGTCGGCATTGGACAGGGGGCTGATGTTGACCATGCACGCAACTGCTACGCCTTTCCGCCCATGATCCAACTTCCCACCTTCATCACCCGGCTCTACCCGTACCCGCCGCACTTCGCCGCCACTGTCTTCGGACGGATGCATTACGTGGACGAGGGGGAGGGGCGCCCGGTGCTGCTGGTGCACGGCAACCCCACCTGGTCCTTCCTTTATAGGAAGGTGATGGCGGGCCTCGCGGGCGGGCCGTACCGGGTGGTGGCGCCGGACCTCATCGGCCTGGGGCTGAGCGACAAGCCGCGGGAGGTGTCCGCGCACACGCTGCGGCGGCATGGCGAGTCGCTGCTGGAGCTGGTGCGGGGACTGGATTTGAAGGACGTGGTGCTGGTGGTGCAGGACTGGGGAGGCCCGATGGGCGCGTGGATGGCGGCGCGAGCGGGCGGGCGGGTGACGGGGCTGGTGGTGCTGAACACCGCGCTGCTCAAACCCGAGCGCTTCCGCACCACGGCCTTCCACCGCTTCTCCCAGATGCCGCTGGTGAGCGACGTGGCCTTCCGGCTGCTCAACTTCCCCGTGCCGGTGCTGGGGCGCACGCAAGGAGACCCGGCCTCCATCTCGGGAGACGTGGCGAGGGCCTATGCGTGGCCGCTGCGCAGGGTGGTGGACCGGGCGGCGCCGCTGGCGCTGGCGCGCATGGTGCCCAACGGCCCGGAGCACCCCACGATGGCGGAGCTCACCGAGGGAGACGCCTGGGCACGCTCCTTCCGGGGGCCGGTGGAGCTGGTGTGGGGAGTGAAGGACCCCATCCTGGGCCGGGCACTGCGGCGTCACCGTGAGGTGTTTCCGCGCGCCCGAGTCACCGAGACACCCGCGGGCCACTTCCTCCAGGAGGAGGTGCCCGGGGAGATTGTCGCCGCCATCCGTCGGGTGGCGGACGCGCGTTAGTGCAACCAGGTGGAGCGGACGCCCTGCCCACCCGGCACGAGGACGACGCGCGGGCGCTCGCCTGCACTTCCTTCCGAAGCGAGGGTGGCGCGGGCAGTCAGAATTTCAGTCATCCGGGCCAGCGGGAGCGTGGACCAGATGCGGTGCAGCTCCTCCTCGGAGACGTGGCCGAGGATCTCCCCGTGTCGCTCATCCACCACTGGCAACAGGTGCACGCCGTAACGGTGCATGACTTCGAGCGCGCGCATCACCGTGTCGCGGGGATAGAGGATGATGTCAGGCATTGCAACGACTTGGGGCTCGACTGCGCGGCGCGTCACGACTACCTCCAGTGAAGAAGCCCCTGCGGGCTGTCTCCTGCTGTAGCAAGCGCCCTGCCGTGCTCCTTGGCCCCCTGCCCCCCTCGCAACTTTCCAGGCGGATGGGGGGATAATGGAGCATGTCCGTGAAGCCCACCCGCACGTCCAGCCCGGCTCCCCTGCTCCGTCCGTCCGAGGCGACCCCGTCCCACCCGCTGGAGAAGGTGGGCCAGGCGCTGCAGCACGCGGCGAAGAGCGTCAACACCCACGTCAATCGGGTAGTGGACACCTTCGAGGCGCGGCTGCCCACGGGCGTGAAGCCCGCGGGGGCGAAGGGCTGGGAGGGCATCACCCTCACCGGCAAGCCGCTGCGCATTCCCCTGGAAGCCCTGAAGAAGGTGCACCTGGTGGACGGAGGGGCGCTGGACAACCTGCCCATGGGCTACAACAAGAATGGCCTGCCAGCCATTGGCGCCTCGCTCTACACGCGGGCGACGGGCCACCCGGCGGACCACCACAACACGACGAAGCCGCTGCCCGCGGGCAACCTGGACTCGACGAACGTGCTGTGGAACGCGCTCAACGGTTACACGCTGATGAAGGACTCGGCGTCGGACTACAACGACTACATGGACCGGACGAAGCCCCAGGCGAACCAGTTCATGCTGACGCTGCCGACGTGGGACCTGACGGACCCGAGCAAGGGGGACAGCACGCTGAAGTTCGGGTACGACAACAAGGTGGACCCGGCGCTGGACGGACAGTCGCGCCAGGTGACGCGGAACTTCCTGCGCGACTTCCTCGACGACCTGCGCGTGCCGGGCTCTCGGGGGACGAACTACAAGGCCGAGGTACCGAAGGACTTGCGCTTCGACGTCCCGGTGGAGGTGAAGGGCAAGCAGTACCAGGTGAGCTACGCGGGAGGGGACACGCTGGTGGCGACGCCAGCGGGGGGAGGCAAGCGCATCGAGCTGGCGGTGGGCAAGCAGCGCATCGAGGCGATGTACCTGGACAACGTGGCGTTCGGGGACCTGCAGAACCAACTCGCCTACACGCTGACGAACCCGAGGAGCGTGAAGCCGAGCTGGCTGCCCTTCTGAGCCCACTCCCCTCTCCCTCCGGGAGAGGGACGGGGTGAG
>DASQMW010000037.1:0-22452 GCA_035645295.1 Archangium sp. | reverse complement strand
GAGGAAGTCCCAATGGCGAAAGTGACAGTGAATGCTCCAAAGACGCCGGTGACCGAGGGGAGCAACGGGGTGGCCGCGGCGACGCTGCCCAACGTCTGCAAGATGCCAGGGCCCCCGGCCCCCTTCGTGCCGACGCCGCTGCCCAACATCGGCAAGAGCGGGTTGGACCCGAAGAACTACTCCAAGAGCGTGACGATTGAGGGGAAGAAGGTGGCCATCCGGGGAGCCACCTTCGGCTCGATGGGGGATGTGGCCAGCAAGGGGACCGGGGGCGGGATTGTCTCCGCCAACGTGGAGGGCCCGACGCGCTTCGTGGGGCCCGGGTCCATGAACGTGAAGATGGAGGGGAAGAACGTCCAATTGCTCGGGGACCCGATGCTCAACAACTGCGGACCGAGCGGCAGTCCGGCCAACGCGGCGACGCTGATGGGGGTCATCCAGGTCTCCGGCTGGAGGCTCACGGCCGTCACGGGAGAGAAGGACTGCCCGCTGTGCGATGAAAAGCATCAATCCGAGGGGGCGCTGCAAGAGACGGACGCGACGCGGAAGGACGCGAAGGCCCTGGCGAAGGTGCTCACCCAGAACAACCAAGGCACGGACCCGAGCCGGAAGTTCCCCTCGCCGAGAACGGACACAGGAAGAATGCTGGGCGTCGTCCAGTGTGCGTGCGAGCAGCGGTATGCAGACCACTCGAGCAGGACGGAGCGGGTGTTCCGCGAAATCGTCCAGGAGAAGCTCCAGTGGCACACCCCGCGGATGGGAGTCTTGATATTTCGATTGCCCGCAGGGACGCAAAAGCAGGGAAAACCGAGAGCGTCAAAATCAAGAAGGTCAAAGCCTTCACCGAGAAGCTCTGCGAAAAGCAGGGCCAGGACCCAAAGCGAGTGGAGGATGCATGGAATCGGGCCGCTCGTCTCCATGCCGACTGGCTCGAAGACACCACGCTACCCGCCCACTACCCGCCAGGCAGTTGTGCTGGCCCCAAGGCCCTCGTACTTGCTCTAGACGATGGAGCCTACGTCACTGGCCTCACCGAGCGGTGGTTCCACAGCGCCAGGCAGCGGACCGAAGGGAAAGTTGAGTACCTTCGCAGTGACCAGAGCGAGGTAAAGCTCGGCTCCTTTGGCCATGGGGAAAGCGTCCCACCGTGCGGGTCCTGCAACCTCATCCTCCCATTGATGCTCTGCACCAAAGACAAGAACCAGGAGAAGAAATGCCAGCACAAGCGCAAGAGGTAGAGGCCGCGATGGAGGCGTTTCTCCTGAGGGTCGTGCCTGGACTCGCGGAGCAGTGGAAGGGCGCCATGCCCGACGCCATTGCTCGCATCGAGCAGATTGCAGGCCGTCCCTTGCCGCCCTTCTATCGCTGGTTCCTCAGCCGCATGGGCAAGAGCATGGGGGCTTTGGCCTACCCGACGCTCGACTTCTCGGCGCAGCGGGTGCTCGATTGCTATGCCAAGGGCTGGGTGGAGCCGCATCCCCGGCTCCTGCTGATTGCGCATGACTCCTATGGCATGATGCCCAGACCTCACTTCTACGACCTCGATGCGCCGGCACGCGGCGATGCGATGGTAGGCTCGAAGGAGGAGGACGCCCACGAGGATGACTTCTACGAGCATTTCGAGACCTTGCGCGAGATGCTGGCGCGGAGTGCGCTCTCCAGGTTCCGGCTGAAGAAGGCGCCCCAGACGTGCAATGGCACCTTCTCTGGAGACCATCCCAACCCCCTCGCTCTCATCGAACCGGTGATGAGCCGCCTGGGCTTCACGCAGCCGATTCCCACCGGGCCTTACTGCGGCCTCTTTGAACGCGACGATGCAGCCATGCTCTGTACGGGGATGCCAAGGCACGACGTCGACAGTTCACGAGCCTTCGAACTCGGAGGCACCACCGCTGGAGTCCTCAGGAAGGTCCTCGGTGAAATCGTAGCAGCGTCCTCGTTGAATCTCCGAGTTGATGAGTGGGTTCCGGCGCTCACATGACGTGCCGACGCCGCTACCCAACATCGGCGAGAGCGGGCCGGCTCCGAAGAGCGACTCCAAGAGGAGCGTGACAATTGAGGGGAAGAAGGTGGCCCTCCGGAGAGCCACCTTCGGCTTGATGAGGGATGGGGCCAGCCAGGGGCCGGGGAGAGCTTGTCTCCGCCAACGTGGAAGGCCCGACGCGCTTCGTGGAGCCCAGGTCCATGAACGTCAAGATGGAGGGGAAGAACCTCCAGTTGCTTGGGGACCCGATGCTCAAAAACCACGGGCCGAGCGGCAGTCCGGCCAACGCGGCGACGCTGATGGGAGTCATCCAGGCCTCCGGCTGGAGGCTCACGGCCGTCACGGGAGAGAAGGTGCAGTCAGGCTCCTTTGGCCATGGGGAAGGCACGGCTTCTATTCTGGGTGCCCTTGGCCTCTCCCTGCTGGCTTCGGGCTGTTCTTCAGGCAGACACGCCCAGGAGGGCCGTCCGTATTTGGCCCAGACGATGGCGGTAGACTGCAAGCCTGGTGAGTCCTCCGTAGTCTGCTGCATCAAGAAGTGGGGCCCGGGGAGTTGCGGCTTCAATGCATCGGAAGCGGCGGACCTCCTCAACGGCGCGCGGGTCCTCAACGAGGCTGCGAAGGCGGCAGCGGACGGAGCCGAGGCGAAGTCGGAAGTCGCAGTGGAGGAAGATGACCCGGACGAAGGGTGGAAGCAGCACTGCCTCTGCACTCGAACGGGCAAGGTTCGTTGATGAGCGAAACGCACGATTGGGACAAGGTCACCGCGCTGGAGAACCGCCTTGCGCAAGGTGGTGGGCCGGCCTCGCAAGCGCGCAGTTCGTCGGCCCTCGCCTCAGCGGATGCTCCAGCCCCCGCGAGCGCGCCGGGTGACTCTGGAGCTGTACTTCAGCCGAGGGCTCGGGGCCCCCGTGATGGGCTACCAGCGGACGCGCAGCACGTACGATGTGGCCTGCCTGTCCTCCACCGTCACCTCAGCCCGGGTCCGGGTCCGCTCCAGCCCAGCCTCGAGGATCCCGCCCGCGAAATCCGCCGCTGCTGGCGTCTGCCCACCCTCGAAGAGGAGGCGGCGCTCGGTCTCACCCACCACCTGGACGGTGACGCGCATGTCGGGGCGGGCCAGGGCAAAGTGGCGTTGAGTCCGCTCCAACATTCGCGCGGGGCCTAGCACCGGCAATAGCGAGCCCGCGACCCTGCCCACCATCGTGTCCAGGAACCCCAGGAGGAACAGGCGTCCCAACAGCCAGCTCCCCTGCTGCTCCGTGTGCCCCGGGAAGAAGTGCCGCCGGGCCACGGCCATCCCATCAATCCACGTCTTCAACGGGTACCGCGGCAACAGCCTGTCGACATCCACCCCCACGGACTTCAGTTCCGCGTGGAAGGCGGGGTCTGGCGGCAGTGCACGGACGAAGAGGCCTTGGCACGCGCTGCCGGCAACATAGAGCGCTGCAGGGGAGTGGAATGCCACGGCCGTCGCCATGTGGACCTCTGCCTCAGAGAGGGAATTCTTCTTAACATATCTATTCTGATACATTGAAGTGAGTCAGGACTGCCTCTTGAAGGGGCAGTCGGCCGGAGTGGAGCCTGCCGACGTTCCCAAGGCGCGCCGGGACGGGCTCGTGGCGCACTGCGCATGACGGTGCGGCCCGCCCGACCCGCCGTCCGTACTGCCCACGCCCGTAGGGTTGCTGCCTTGGCTGCCCATCCCCGTACTGCCCAGTTCAAGGTCTGTCATAGGGGTGCGGGGCGCTGGGGCGAACAAGGCTTCTCCAGGCATGTCCATCGGCCGCGAGGCGGCGAGCGAGGATTACGTCCGAGCGTAAACTTCCGCCGGCCCTGTTGGTAGGGGAGCAAGTGAGGACGCCGCCTTGCCCGACTGTGGGTTCACCCAGGGAATGGACTGGAGAGGGTCCAGCCGAAAGCGGAGCGGGGGACGCCTCACCTGACGGGGAGCACACGTGCCCGCATTCGAGTCGGCTTCAGCACGGATGGAGCCCGAGGGGTCATCGCCTGAAGCTGGACCCGGCGTGAATTCTCCCTACGATGCGCCCCGCGCTCACTCACGGCGTAGCGCATCAAGGGGACACACCGGGTGAGGCACGGCATCGAGCTGGAGAAAGTCACACGAGTGGTGGAGGGTGAGACGCACCTCGCGGACATCAACTTGAAGCTCGAACCCGGCACCTTCCACATCCTGCTGGGCCGCACGCGCGCGGGAAAGACCTCGCTGCTGCGCCTCATGGCCGGGCTGGACAAGCCCACCACGGGAACGCTGCGCGCGGAAGGGGCCGACGTGACGCGCGTGGACGTGCGCCACCGCGACGTGGCCATGGTGTACCAGCAGTTCGTCAACTACCCCTCGCTCACCGTCTACGAGAACATCGCCTCGCCGCTGCGGCTGGCGGGAAAGCTCGGCCGGCAGGAGCTCGACCGGCGCGTGCGCGAGACGGCCGCCGCGCTCCGCCTGGAGCCCTACCTGGAGCGGCTCCCCGCCGAGCTGAGCGGCGGGCAGCAGCAGCGCACGGCCATGGCGCGCGCGCTGGCGAAGGACGCCTCGCTGCTGCTGCTGGACGAGCCCCTGGCCAACCTCGACTACAAGCTGCGCGAGGAGCTGCGCACGGAGATTCGCCAGCTCTTCCGAGACCGCCCCGCCGTCGTGGTGTACGCCACCACCGAGCCCACCGAGGCACTGCTGCTCGGCGGGCGGACCACGGTGCTCCACGAGGGCCGCCTGCTGCAGACGGGCCGCACCCTGGAGGTGTACCAGGCCCCCGTCACCGAGCGCGTGGGGCAGATTTTCAGCGACCCGCAGATGAACCTGTGGGACGCCGAGCTCTCCGCGGACGCGGGAGCGCGCCTGTCGCCCGAGGTGGCCTTCCCGCTGTCCGGGCACCTACGCGGCCTCGCGCCCGGCCGCTACCGGCTGGGCGTCCGCGCCCACCACGTGCGGCTCGCGCCCCGCTCCCCCGGGGACGTCCGCATTCCCGCCCGCGTGGAGGTGGAGGAGGTGAGCGGCTCCGAGACGCTCGTGCACGCGGCGCAGGGAGGGCTCGCGCTCGCCGCCCAGGTGGAGGGCGTGCACCGGCACCCGTATGGCGCGCCGCTGGAGCTGTTCGTCTCGCCCGCCCACCTGTTCGTGTTCAGCGTGGAGGGCCGGCTCGTGGCCGCGCCCCCCTTCCCCTCCGAGGAGCCCACGCATGGCCAGGATTGAGCTTCGCGGCATCGCCCACGCCTACGTGCCCGCCCCCGCGTCCGAGCAGGACTACGCGCTGCGCCCCCTGGAGCTGGTCTGGGAGGCCGGCGGCGCCTACGCGCTGCTGGGGCCCTCGGGGTGCGGGAAGACGACGCTGCTCAACATCATCTCCGGCCTGCTGCGGCCCACCCGGGGACAGGTGCTCTTCGATGGCGTGGACGTCACCGCGGCCCCGCCGCAGCGGCGCAACATCGCCCAGGTGTTCCAGTTCCCGGTCATCTACGACACCATGACCGTCTCCGAGAACCTGGCCTTCCCGCTGCGCAACCGGGGGCTGGGGGCCGGCGAGACGCGGGCGCGGGTGGAGGAGGTGGCGGAACTGCTGGAGCTCACCCCGGACCTGGGGCTGCGGGCCAGCGGGCTGTCCGCGGACCTGCGCCAGCGGATTTCGCTGGGCCGGGGGCTGGTGCGCCGGGACGTGGCGGCCATCCTCCTGGACGAGCCCCTGACGGTCATCGACCCGCACGTGAAGTGGCTGCTGCGCCGCAAGCTGAAGCAGGTGCACGAGCAGCTGAAGATGACGCTGGTGTACGTGACGCACGACCAGGTGGAGGCGCTGACGCTCGCGGACCGGGTGGTGGTGATGAACCAGGGGCGCGTGGTGCAGGTGGGCACGCCGCAGGAGCTCTTCGAGCGCCCGGCGGACACCTTCGTCGGCTACTTCATCGGCAGCCCGGGGATGAACCTGCTGCCGTGCACCGTGGAGGACGGCGCGGTGGTGGTGCAGGGGCAGCGGCTGCCCCTGGACGCGGGCGTGTGCGCGCGGGCGCGGGCGGCCGGGGGCGAGCCGCGACTGGGCATCCGTCCCGAGTTCCTCCGGCGCGTCCCCGAGGGCACGCCCTGCTCGGTGCGCGTCGAGGTGACGCAGGTGGAGGACCTGGGGCGCTACAGGCTGGCCACCGCGCGGCTGGGAGCCCAGGCCCTCAAGGTGCGGCTGCCCGAGGAGGAGCGACTCGCGCCCGGCGAGGTCTGCTGGCTGGAGCTGCCGCCCCGCTGGACGACGCTGTACGCCGGAGGCCGTGCCATCCCATGAACAAACCGACTCATCAGCGCGCCTGGCTGCTGGTGCTGCCCGTGCTGGTCGCCGTCGCCTTCAGCGCCATCATCCCGTTGATGACGGTGGTGAACTACTCGGTGCAGGACATCCTCGGGCCGGACCAGCGCGTCTTCGTGGGGACGGAGTGGTTCCGCAAGGTGCTGAGGGACCCCGAGCTGCACGGGGCCCTGCGGCGGCAGCTCGGCTTCTCGCTGGCGGTGCTGCTCCTGGAGCTTCCGCTGGGCGTGGCGCTCGCGCTCGTGCTTCCGAAAGAGGGACGCGCCGCCTCCGTGTGCCTGGTGCTGCTGGGCCTGCCCCTGCTCATCCCCTTCAACGTGGTGGGTACCATCTGGCAGATTTTCGCCCGGGGTGACATCGGCCTCTTCGGCGTGGCCGTCAACGCGCTCGGCTTCCAGTACAACTACACGGCCAACGCGCTGGATGCCTGGCTCACCGTGCTGCTCATGGACGTGTGGCATTGGACGCCCCTGGTGGCCCTGCTCTGCTACGCGGGCCTGCGCGCCATCCCCGAGGCTTACTACCAGGCGGCCCGCATCGACGGCGCCTCGGCCTGGGCCACGTTCCGCTACATCCAGCTGCCCCGGCTGCGCGGCGTGCTGACCATCGCCGTGCTGCTGCGCTTCATGGACAGCTTCATGATTTACACCGAGCCCTTCGTCCTCACCGGCGGAGGGCCCGGCAACGCCACCACCTTCCTGAGCCAGTACCTGACGCGGCTCGCGGTGGGCCAGTTCGACCTGGGCCCGGCGGCGGCCTTCTCGCTCGTCTACTTCCTCGTCATCCTGCTGCTCAGCTACGTCTTCTACACCGCGATGACGGGCTCGAAGACGGGTTCCAAGGAGGCGCGATGAGACGCCTCGCCGTTCCCCTCTACCTGCTGTCGAGCTTCGTCCCCATCTACTGGCTGGTGGGGATGTCGTTGAAGACGAACGAGGAGATATTGGGGGGCTTCACGCTCTGGCCCCGCGCTCCCACGCTCGCCAACTACGTCACCCTCTTCACCGACCCGTCCTGGAGCGACGGCTACCTCAACTCGCTCACCTACGTGGGCATCAACACCGTGCTCTCCGTGCTGCTGGCCCTGCCCGCAGCCTATGCCTTCTCGCGCTACCGCTTCCTGGGCGACACCCACCTCTTCTTCTGGCTGCTGAGCAACCGCATGTCGCCCCCGGCCGTGTTCCTGCTGCCCTTCTTCCAGCTCTACTCGAGCATCGGCCTGTTCGACACGCCCTGGGCCGTGGCCCTGGCGCACATGCTCTTCACCGTGCCGCTGTCGGTGTGGATCCTCGAGGGCTTCATGTCCGGCGTGCCGCGGGAAATCGATGAAACGGCGTACATCGACGGGTACAGCTTCCCCCGCTTCTTCCTGCGCATCTTCCTGCCCCTCATCCGCTCGGGCGTGGGAGTGACGGCGTTCTTCTGCTTCATGTTCAGCTGGGTGGAGCTGCTGCTGGCCCGCACGCTGACGTCCGTGGAGGCCAAGCCCATCGTCGCCACCATGACGCGCACGGTGAGCGCCGCCGGCATGGACTGGGGCCTGCTCGCCGCGGCCGGCGTGCTGACGCTCGTGCCGGGCGCCGTCGTCATCTACTTCGTGCGCAACTACATCGCCAAGGGCTTCGCCCTGGGAAGGGTGTGAGCCCCCATGGATTTGGAATGGATGGCCTGGACCCCGCCGACGGCCGGCTTCTTCGGGGTCATCGCGCTGCTGCTCATCGCCTATACCGTCTGGGGAATCCGCTCCCCTTCCCTGCCCCGCCGGGGCCTGCTGCCCATGGCCACCACCCGGGGAGACCGCCTCTTCGTCGGGCTGATGGGCAGCGCGTTCCTCCACCTCGCGTGGGTGGGGCTGACGAATGCGTCTGTCTGGTTCGCCGTGGGTCTTTCGTTGCTGTTCATGCTCTTCATTGCTCGCTGGGGGTAACCCGTTGAAGAACGCGTTGAGATGGACGCTGGCATTGGCCGTGGCAGTCCCCGTCGTCGGGTGCAAGAAGGAGTCGAAACCGGAAGAGGGTGCGAAGCCCGCCGCCACCGCGCAGCCACAGCAGGTGGACCTGGCCGCCCTGGAGAAGGCCGCCGAGAAGTGGGTGGACCAGGAGTTCCAGCCGAGCACCCTCTCCCGGGAGCAGCAGCTCGCGGAGATGAAGTGGTTCCGCGAGGCCGCCGCGCCCTACCGTGGGCAGACCCTCAATGTGGTCTCCGAGACAATCGACACGCACGTCTACGAGGCCAAGACGCTGGCCAAGGCCTTCGAGGAAATCACCGGCATCAAGGTCAAGCACGACCTCATCCAGGAGGGCGATGTCATCGAGAAGCTGCAGACCCAGATGCAGTCGGGCCGCAGTATCTATGACATGTATGTGAATGACAGCGACCTGATTGGCACCCACGTCCGCTACGGGCACGTGGTGCCGCTGTCGGACTTCATGGCGGGCGAGGGCAAGGAGGTGACGCTGCCCACGCTCGACATCGACGACTTCATGGGCAAGAGCTTCGTCACCGGCCCGGATGGAAAGATGTACCAGCTGCCGGACCAGCAGTTCGCCAACCTGTACTGGTTCCGCCAGGACTGGTTCAGCCGGCCGGAGCTGAAGGAGCGCTTCAAGAAGAAGTACGGCTACGAGCTGGGCGTGCCGGTGAACTGGTCCGCCTACGAGGACATCGCCGAGTTCTTCACCCACGACGTGAAGGAGCTCGACGGCGTCCGGGTGTACGGCCACATGGACTACGGGAAGAAGGACCCGTCTCTGGGCTGGCGCTTCACGGACGCGTGGCTGTCCATGGCGGGCGTGGGCGACAAGGGCATCCCCAACGGCAAGCCGGTGGACGAGTGGGGCATCCGCGTCGAGGGCTGCAACCCGGCGGGCGCCTCGGTGGCGCGCGGCGGCGAGACGAACGGCCCGGCCGCCGTGTACGCGCTGAGCAAGTACATCGAGTGGTTGAAGAAGTACGCGCCGCCCCAGGCCGCCGGCATGACGTTCTCCGAGTCGGGCCCGGTTCCCGGCCAGGGCAACGTGGCGCAGCAGATCTTCTGGTACACGGCCTTCACCGCGCCGCTGACGAAGACGGGACTGCCGGTGGTGAACGCGGACGGCTCGCCGAAGTGGCGCATGGCGCCCTCGCCGCATGGCCCCTACTGGCAGGAGGGCACGAAGCTCGGCTACCAGGACACCGGCTCGTGGACGATGCTCAAGAGCACGCCGCTGGAGCGGCGGAAGGCCGCGTGGCTGTACGCACAGTTCACGGTGGCCAAGACCACGTCTCTGAAGAAATTTCTCGTGGGACTGACGCCAATTCGTGACTCAGACATCCGCTCCGAGCACGTGACGAAGGTGGCGGACCGTTACGGTGGCTTGGTAGAATTCTACCGGAGCCCGGCGCGCGTGGCGTGGACGCCCACGGGCACCAACGTGCCGGACTACCCGAAGCTGGCGCAGCTGTGGTGGCAGAACATCAGCCTGGCCGTCGAGGGAGAAAAGACGCCGCAGCAGGCCATGGACTCGCTGGCCGAGCAGATGGACGACGTGCTGGGGCGGCTCGAGCGCGCCGGCATGCAGAACTGCCCGCCGAAGCTCAACCCGGTGAAGGAGGCGAAGTCCTGGTTCGACGCGCCCGGCGCCCCCCACCCGAAGCTCGCCAATGAGAAGCCCAAGGGTGAGACAGTGCCCTACGAGCAGTTGCTGCAGGCCTGGAAGGAAGGGCGCGTGAAGTAGCGTTGAGACGCAAGAGGGCAGGAACGCACCTCGCAGGACAGGTGCGTTCCTGGAGCCACAAACCCTGCGTTGTTCGAAAAAAGGGCATGGCTTGCGCAACTCGCGCACGTAGGCTTCGATAATCCAGGCAAGTTCCATCCATTTTTCTGTGAGGCCCCCCTTGGGTTTTCCCGACATCAAAAAGACCTTCAACACGGTCCGCACCAACGTCCAAAAGACCGTCCAGGATGTCCAGAAGACCGTCCAGGACAACAAGCAGCTCATCTCGGGAGGGACCGCGGTCGCCACCAAGGCCTCGAAGGCCATCGCCTTCAGCAAGGACGCCTTCCAGCAGATCAAGAACATCAAGAAGGGCGCGGAGGGGCTGCTCGGAAAGACGAACCTGGACTTCATCCGCAACCCCACCTTCGCCAAGGGCGAGTTCAAGGGCCTCGCCAAGTTCGGCGCGACCATGAACGCCGCGATGCGTTACGCGGGCATCCCCGGTGCGGTGATGGCGAACGCCACGGCCTTCAAGGACATCCGCCAGGCCATCCGCTCGGGCAGCAAGGACGACATCATCACGGCCACGCGGTCGTCCCTGGATGCGACCAAGGCCACCATCACCGCCGCGACGGGCGGCATCGTCGGCGGCAAGGTGATGGGCGGCGTCCTTGGCGGCACCATCATGAAGGGCAAGCTGGACGCCGGGAAGAAGGCCGTCGACGCCTTCAGGAAGGCCCTCCCCAACGCCAGCGACGACGTGCTCAAGGCCGTCAGGAACGCCGCCACCAAGGGCATCTTCGAGGGTGGCGCGACGAAGGCCGTGGGCCGGGCCATCAGCTCCGCCGCTGGGGACGCCGCCAAGGCGGGCAGCTCCCTGGCCAAGGGCATCCTGGGCAGCGGCACCCGCTCCGCCGCCAAGGCCGCGCTGTCCGCGGTGGGCAAGGAGGCCGGTGAGGCCGCCGTCAAGGCGGGCGCGAAGGCCGCCGCGGGCACCGCCGCCAAGGCACTGGGCCGGTTCGCTCCGGGCGTCAACGTGGCCATCGCGGCCGTCGACGTGGCCAACGCGGGCGCGACGCTGATGGACAAGAACGCGAGCACGGGCAAGAAGGTGACGTCGGTCATCACCGCGGTGGGCTCCATCGCCGCGGCCACCAACATCCCCATCGTCAGCCAGGTGGGCGCCGCGGTCTCCACGGTGTCCAGCATCGTGGGCGCCTTCTTCAGATAGAGATACAGCCCCCCTTCCATCGTTTGTCAGAGCGGCTCGGCTGGACTATGCCTATGTCCATGCCGAGCCGTCGCTTTTCTCCCCATTGGCGCGGACGCGGACAGGCCTATCTCCCGGGAGCATTCGTGAGCAGCAATCAAGAGACTCAAGGACCAGGTCGGGGCGTCGAGCGCCTTCTCAAAATCAGCCCGGTGGTGAGCACCGTCTCCGCCGACGCCCTCAAGCTCCCCCGCGTGGCGGCCCCCTCCCTGGAGGGGATTTCCGTGCGCGTCCCCACCCCGGACGATTTGACCGAGGAGGACCTGCTGCGGAGCTTCCACGAGAAGCGCCGGGCCCTGGCCACCACGCGCGAGCGTCAACCGGGCGAGTCGCTGGAGCTGGGCGACGACGTCCAGCTCAACGTCGTGGGCTACTGCGATGGGAAATTCATCCCCTTCTCCGCGCGCTTCGGCATGACGACGGAGCTGGCGCCCATCGAGGCGCTACCCGGGTTCTGCGAGGCCGTGGCGGAAGGTGGCAAGGTGGGCGAGTCCATGCAGATTGCCCTCGAGCTGCCGGCCACCTACCCGGTGGAGCAGCTCCAGGGAAAGCCGGCGCGCTTCCTGGTGGACATCGTGGCCGCCCGCCAGGTGACGATGCTGCCGGAGAGCTCCCCCGAGTTCCTGGAGAAGCTCGGGATGGGCAGCACCTTGGCCGAGGTCATGGACACCCTCCGCGAGGAGCTGGAGGACGAGCTCGCGGGGCAGCTCTGGGTGCAGGCCCAGGACCTGGTGCTGGACGAGGTGGCCCGGCGCACTCCGGTGGAGCTGCCGCGAGCGCTGTTGGACGAGGAGCTCCGCCGCCGCTGGGTCCAAGCCGAGGGCCAGGCCATGGTCGAATACCAGTTCGACGTCGAGGAGCAGCAGGAGGCGCTCCAGGGCTGGCTCACGGACCCCACCACGCGCGCGGACGCCGAGCGCCGGCTGCACATCGGCATCGCGCTGAAGGCCGTCACCGAGGCGGAGAAGCTGCAGCTCACCCCGGAGAAGCTCGAGGAGTTGATCCGCGACCACATGGAGCCCTTCGGGTTCACCGCGGAGGACGTCCATGCCGCCCTGCGCGAGACGCCAGAGACGACCCGGCGCCTGACCGAGCTGGGCTGGTACCTGCTCGCCGTGGAGCACGTCATGAACAAGGCGAAGGTCACCTTCGAGGGGGCGGAGCAGGGCTGAGGCGCTTCGCCGTCAGCCCTCGCCGTGCCACAGCCCCAGGCCGCCCAGCAGGCCCATGCCCAGGAACAGCGCGGCCAGCCCCCACGTCTGGCGGCGCGACCACCCGAGCGATGGGCCATACCGGTGGCCACACACCAGGATGAGGCCGGCGAACCCCAGGCAGATGGACACGGGCCCCAGGGCGACCAGCAGCTTGCGGGGTGGCCCGCTCACGTCCAGGACCGCCAGCAGCAACAACGGCCAGAAGCCGATGACGAGCAGGCCGAGCACGAGTCCGAGGCCCCTCAACGCCTCGGGACTGGACAGGTCCATGAAGTCCAGGAACTGCCGCCACCAGGAGCGGGGCGGCTCCAGAGGCTCGCGACGACGTCGGGGGGCGGTGGGCGGCACGCTCGGGGACTCCAGGGACGGAATGGACGTCTTCTAGTGCAGCCCGGCGCCTATTTGAAGAAGGCGCCGAGGGTGCATGGATGGGCGGATGGAGGCCCTGGGTGAGAAGCCGCCTGCCTCCTTGGAGCCCCCCGCCCCGGAGGGCAGGCGTCCGCATCCGGGTCCCCCCGCACGCACGCTGTCGTCCCTCCGCCAGAGGAGGAAGGGAACTGCTACCGGCGAGGCTTTCCCCTGGTGCAAGGTCCGCAAGACATGCCCTCCCGCCGGCCCCTCCTGATGTCTGCCGTGATGTGCGTGGCGCTCCCGGCGCTGGCCAGTCTCGGGCTGCGGCAGGGGCTGGGGGCCACCCGCTGGGTGCACGAGCCCATCCACTCGGCCGTCGAAACCGCGGGGGGACTCATCGCGCTGGCGATGGCCGCTGTCCTCCTGTGGCGGCGGCGATTCCCCGGACACGCGCCTCACCTGCTGTGGGTCGCGTCGTCGCTGGTGTGCATGGGCCTGCTGGACGTGGCCCACGCGTGGGTGCACCCGAGCCCCGCCTTTTTCTGGTCGCGCCTGTTGCCCAGCGTCTTCGGCGGGCTGCTGCTGACGCTGGTGTGGGCGCCGGAGCGCTGGGCGCGGGGACGGGCCGCGGAGCGACTGCCCTTCCGGGTGGGCCTCCTCACCCTGCCGGTGTGCGTCGCGATAGTGGCCCTCCCTCAGGCCTGGCCCGCGGGCTTCACCCCCGAGGGCACCTATACCCCCTGGGCCAAGGTCACCAACGTGGCCGGCGGCTTGACCTTCATCGCTTCGGCCGTCTTCTTCCTGCGGCGCTACCGGGCGACGGGGGAGCGCGAGGACGGAGTGCTGGCCAACCACTGCCTGCTGTTCGCCATGGCGGGCATCCTCCTCGGTTTCAGCCACCTGTGGGGAACCACCTGGTGGCTCTTCCACCTGCTGAGGCTGCTCGCCTACGCGGTGGTGCTGCACCACGTGGTGGGCGTCTGGCGAGGGCTCCAGGCCGCGGAGGAGGCGGCCCTCGTGGCGCGCCTGGAGCGCAGCGAGGCGCAGATGCGGCTGGTGACGGACGCGCTCCCCGTCCTCATCTCCTTCATCCGGCCTGACGGCCGCTACGCCTACACCAACCTCATCTACACGCAGTGGTTCGGGCAGCCCCGCGAAGCGCTGGTGGGACGTGCGGTGCGCGAGGTGCTGGGCGAGGCGGCCTTCGAGAGCGTGCGGGCGCAGCTCGAGCGCGCCATGGCCGGGGAGACGGTCACCTTCGAGCAGACGGTGCCCTACCGGCTCGCGGGCCCGCGCCACGTGCGCATCTCCTACGTGCCGCAGCGCAGCGCGCGGGGGGAGGTGGAGGGCGTGGTGGCGCTGGTGACGGACATCACGCAGGAGCACCAGATGCGTCAGCAGGCCGAGCGACTGCAGGCCGTCACCTCGGCCCTCTCCCGCGCCCTCACGCCGCAGGACGTGGCGCACATCAGCCTGAACGAGCTGGCCGACGGCGAGGCGGGAGCGGACGCGGGCACCTTCTACGTCCTTCGCTCCCCGGACGAAGGCTTGCGCCTGCTCCACTGGCACGGCATCCCCCAGGGCGCCGTGGCCGGCTTCGACACAGTCCCCCTGGAGGCCCCCCTGCCGATGGCGAGCGTCGTGCGGTCGCTGGCCCCGGAGTGGCTCGGCTCGCCCGAGGAGATGTGCGCGCGCTACCCAGCGATGCGAACGGCCCTCGGCGCGAGCAGCAACCAGGCCTGGCTGGCGATGCCGCTGGTGGGGAGCGCGGGGCCGCTGGGGGCGCTGATGCTGGGCTTCCGGAGCACGCAGCCCCTGGGCGATGGAGCGCAGGGCTTCCTCCTCGCGCTGGGGAAGCAGGCGGCCCACGCCCTCGAGCGCGCGAGCCTCTACGAGGCCACCCGTGCCGCGGTGCAACTGCGCGAGGACTTCCTGTCCGTGGCGGGGCACGAGCTGCGCACGCCCCTCACCAGCCTCAAGCTGCAGCTGCAGATGCTCGAGCGTGCCGCGCCCGCCTCGGGCGGGGCGCAGGACGCGGGGAGGCGACGACTGGACGCCATCCGGCGGCAGGTGGCGCGCCTCGAGGCCCTCGTCGCCAGCCTCCTGGACGTGGGGCGCCTGTCGGCGGGGCGCCTGCAGCTGGAGCTGAGCGAGGTGGACCTCGGCGCACTGGCCCGGGAGGTGGTGGACCGCCTGGCGGAGGTCTTCGAGCGGGCCGGGTGTGCGGTAACGCTCGAGGCCGAGCCGGGGGTGCGCGGGCGTTGGGACGCGGGACGGCTGGACCAGGTGCTGGTGAACCTGCTGACGAACGCGGCCAAGTACGGAGCGGGGCGCCCCATCCGCGTGCGGGTGGATTCGGCGGGGCCGCTCGCACGCGTCGTCGTGCGCGACGAGGGCATTGGCATCGCGCCCGAGGTGCTCGACCGCATCTTCGGTCGCTTCGAGCGCGGGGTGTCCGACCGCCAGTACGGGGGCCTGGGGCTCGGCCTGTACATCAGCCGCGAGCTCGTGCGCGCCATGGAGGGCAAGGTGCGGGTGGTAAGCCGGCTCGGCGAGGGCGCCACCTTCACCGTCGAGCTTCCGCGCACGCCCCTCGCCTGATGCAGGGGCTGCCAGGCGTTGACGCCCGGCTGGCCGTGGACGGCGGTGGGCTTCCCCGCACCGCGCAGACGTTCCTCGACGAGGGTCGCGACGGCCTGACGCGCCAGCTGAACGGCACGCCGCAGGCCGGGCCGGTGGTAGAAAAGCCCTCGCCATGGCGTACGACAAGCCCCTGCTCTCCCTCGAAGCGCTGAAGGCCTTCCTCGCCGAGCACCCCACGCACGACGCCGGGGGCCTCACCTCGCGCGCCCCTCGCGCCGCCGCCGAGGCCGACCGCCTCTTCGACGAAGTGGGCAAGACCCGATGAGGTCCTCCCGCGTACCGCCGCTACTGCTGCTGCTCGCGCTCGCCGCGCCCGCCGCGCGTGCCCAGCCCGCGCCCGAGCTGCGCCCCGAGCGCCTCTACCTCAACCCCACCACGTTGCTGGGCAGCAGCCGCCAGGTGGCCATGGGCGGCGCCTACGTCGGCATCGCCGAGGGCGCCGCGGGCTTCACGAGCAACCTCTCCGCGCTCGCCCACCGCCAGCCCACGCTCGACACCGACTGGGACCTCGGCAGCACGCTCAGCTGGCTCAACCTCGTCGGTAACCGTCAGCGGCGCGACGTCGACAACGACGGCGTCGCGGACGACTCCGACGGCTCGGGCCTGGTGCTGGGCGGTTTGACGCTGCAGTACAAGACGTTCGGCATTGGCGCCTTCACCCGCGTGCGCACGCAGAGCTACGCGGCGGTGGAGGGCGCTGCCGGCGGCCCGTCCATCGACGTCACCCAGCAGCAGACGGCGTTCGCGGGCGCGGTCTCCTTCGGCGACGACGACTTCATGCTCGGCTTCGGCCTGTACGGGGCTCAGGCCACGTTCAACTACCTGGACGAGGAGTGGTTCTACGGCGGCACCGGCGTGGCCCTCGACTTCCTCTTCCGCCCGCGCGGCCGGCCCTACCGCATCGGCATCGCGGTGCGCCCCGAGGTGGAGGGCAACTGGCGGCGCGAGGGCCCGCAGAACAGCTTCGTCGCCGGCCGGCAGCTGTTCCGCGGCGTGGTGAGCCCGGGCGTGCTGTCCGTGGGCGCGAGTTGGCGGCTGGGCCAGGGGCGCGAGAACTACAATAGCCTCAGCCCCGCCGCCGTGCGCCAGGCATACGAGGACGCCGTGCGCCGCGAGCGCCAGGCACACAAGGCGCGGGCGCGCGCCGCCGCGCTCCCCCTGCCGCCGCCTGTGGACGCGAGCCAGCCCCCACCGCCCAAGCCGCGTCCGCCCCTCTTCTTCTTCGGCCGCAAGGAGCGGGTGGAGCCGCCCGGCCGCCTGCTCATCTCCGCGCAGCTGGACCTCATCGGCAGCGCGAGCAACGCCGTGTCGCTCGGCACCTTCACCGCGCAGCAGACCGAGCCCACCTTCGTGGGCGGCAACAGCCTCGTGCAGCCGCGCGTGGGCGTGGAGCACGAGACGCTGCCGGGCTGGCTGCGTACGCGCCTGGGCACCTTCATCGAGCCCAGCCCCTTCCCCGGCCGCACCGCGCGCGCCCACCTGACGGGCGGCGTGGAGCTCTACCTCTTCCACTTCTGGGACGACTGGTCGCTCAACGCGTCCTTCGACGTGGCCTCGCGCTACAAGGACCTCGGCCTATCCGTGGGCGTGTGGCGCTAGCGCCGCGCCGTGGCTCTTGCCGGCCTTGCCAAGGGCGCGCGTGAGTCACCGCTTGCTCAGGCCGCCCAAGTCGAGAGGCCCGCCACGCTGAGTGGCGCGCTGATAGGCGGGGCGGGCTTGCAACCGCTCGAGATAGGCGCCGAGGTTGGGAAGGGATTGAAAGGAGTCCAGGGCGCCCGTGGGCCGCGCCGCTTCCAGCACGAAGCTCATCTGGATGTCGGCGGCGCTGAAGCTGTTGCCTACCAGGTAGTCCCGTTCCCCGAGCGCTCCCGAGATGTAGCCGAGGTGGTTCTTCACCTCGCTGGAGATGCGAGGCTTGAGCGGCGCGCCCGCCTCACCCAGACGTCCCACATAGAGGCTGAGCATGAGGGGCAGCATGGCCGAGCCCTCGGCATAGTGCATCCAATGCACGTAGGCGTCGTACTCGGCCGAGTCCTGCGCGGGCGCGAGCCGCCCCCGGCCATGGCGGCGCACGACGGAGTCGATGATGGCTCCAGACTCGGCGAGCACCCGTCCATCGTCCTCGAGGACCGGTGACTTGCCGAGCGGATGGATGGCCTTGAGCTCGGGAGGCGCGAGGCTCGTCTTCGGGTCGCGCGGGTAGATGACGAGCTCGTAGTCGAGCCCCAACTCCTCCAGGAGCCAGAGGACGCGCTGCGAACGGGAGTTCACGAGGTGGTGAAGTTTGAGCACGGAGCCACGCTACTCCTTGGACTCGTCCTTGTCCTCAACTGGAATCGCCCCGGTTCCGTAGAGCATCCCGGGCTTGCGGCGTGCGCAGCGGGGGTGAGAGCCCCAAACCCTCCCCTCTTTCGCATGCTTGTTCCAGACAGAGCATGTGCCGCGGCGCGCCCGGCGCCTCCGCGCGGCCGGCCGACCACCCAAGCGCCCTCGCGGAGCGGCGCTTCGACATGGGCCTCGAGTTCTTGCGCTGCTCTTCGCCAAGTGGACCTGGACCTCCAGCAATCGAAGCGTCTATCAAGTCACGCCTCGTAGCATTGGATTTTCAGGAGGAGCACATGATGCGTCATTCAACTTCCCGGTGGTGCGCGCTGGCCCTGCTCGCACTGGCCGGTTGCACCACCGCGCGGAGAACGAGCGCGGAGCCTGTCCTGGCCATCCGCAACGTCCGCATCTTCGACGGGGAGCGGGTGATTCCCGAAGGGACGGTCGTGGTGCGTGGGGAGAAGATTGTCGCCGTGGGCGCGGACGTGAGCCCGCCAGAGGGAGCGGAGCTCGTCGACGGCCGGGGGCAGACGCTGCTGCCGGGCCTGGTGGACGCGCACTTCCATGCGGACGGCCCGGACTCGTACCAGGCCTCGCTCGCGCTGGGCGTCACCACCGTGATTGACATGTTCGCCCAGCTCTCCGCTCACGTGGCGCGCGTGTCTCTGGAGCAGTTGCCCCAGAGAGGCCCGGAGGAGGCGGACAGCATCATGGGCCTGCTCATCACCGCCCCCGGTGGGCACGGCACCGAGTACCCAGGGATCACGCCCCTGACGGCCTCCACGCCGCAAGAGTGCGAGAAGGCCGTCGACGCCGCGGTGGCGACCGGCTCCCGGTACATCAAGCTCGTCTACGACGCGGGGGAGACCGTGCTCCCCGAGACCGGCCCGACCCTGGAGCGCGAGGTGCTCGCCGCGTGCATCCAGGCCGCGCATGCGCGCAACCGGCTGGCGGTGGTGCACGCACTGCCCGGGCAGCGGGCTCGCGAGGCCGTGGAGGCCGGGGCAGATGGGCTGGCCCACTGCATCACGGACACCCTGCCGGATGCGGCCCAGGTGCGGTGGATGGCGGAGCGGAAGGTGTTCCTGATTCCCACGCTCGCGGTGGCCCTCTCCGCGGCGCATCAGGGGCACACCGAGGTCCTGAAGGCCGATCCGCTGCTCGCGCCCTACCTGACGCCCAGCAGCCTGCAGCTGATGGCGGTGCAGTTCCCGCCCGAGTTCGGCACGGGCCTGAGACCGGACGTGATGAGGCAGAGCACGCGCCTGCTGCTGGAGGCGGGCGTGCCCGTGCTGGCGGGCTCTGATTCGGGCAACCCGGGCGTCGCGGTGGGCGCAAGCCTGCACTACGAGCTCGAGCTGCTGGTGTCCGCGGGGCTGACGCCCGTGCAGGCGCTGAGCGCGGCCACCGCGGTGCCCGCCCGAGCCTTCCAGCTGGCGGACCGGGGACGAATCGCCCCGGGGCTGAGGGCGGACCTGGTGCTCGTGCGGGGCGACCCCACGGTGGACGTCCGGCGGACGCGCGACCTCGTCGCCGTGTGGAAGCAGGGCCGCAAGATGGACCGTGACGCCTGGCGCGCGCACCTGGAGGCCAGCCGCTCCGGAAAGTGACCCGCTCTGCTTCTGCCCGGACGGAAACAGACCCGGGCCGGGCCTCGAGGCCGCGCGGGCACGCTCCCTCGTGGGTTGGCGAAGAAGGGGCGGAGCGTGGTGGGAAAGGGCGAGGCAGTCAGAAGCCCAACGGGGTCACCCAGGAACTCTGGGGCGTGGGATTGACCTAGCAGCTCCCCACGCAAGCGTGCTCGCCCGGTCCGTCGAGCACGCTCCCGCAGGCCGCTACGTCGCGTCCGTTCCTGGAGCAACGAGCGCATCCTCTTCGGCCGCTCCTCATGAGGGGGCAGCGGCCATGGGCAGGTGTCTAACGCCCGCCCGTGGCATCTATAGGCGCTAACCCTGTATGCACCATAGGCGTTCGTAGAAATCGGGATGGAGAAGCCGTGGGCGCCACTGCCGCCGCACAGGCCGATGATATCGGGACGGAAGAGGTTGGCGTACCCACGGCCGACTTCCACCAGGTTCCGACCATTATTGTAATCGACAATGATAAAGGCTGGAGCGCCGGGAAACCTAGGCCCGCAGGCCCACCCATTGGCCCTGCCGCCCCGGACCTCGTCGAAATGCCCACGCTTGTTTGGCGTGCGCGCCGCTTGCACCTCGAAGGTCTCCTCCGGCTCCTGCTGCAGGACGAAGTTCTCCGGCACCTGCTGCACGTCGGAGGTCACCTCCGGCTCCATTTCCATGCCGTCTGAAGCCCCTTCACCAACCCCTTCACCACAGCCAGTCATCAAACCGAGGACAGAGGCAGTCACAATGGCATAACTGGACCGAATCGTCAGGCTCATGGCGTACCCTTTTGGCATGCTCGATGTGTCACATTGGAAGCCAGCTCGAGCCTTATGGCTTCCTCTAGGGCCTACGCTTCTTCTGTCTTTACCGCCGAGAGCGACAGCCCGCCCCGATGCCCTTCCCCCCGGCGCGTGCCCGCAGAGGAGTTTCGCCGCTGGCGCCTACGCGAAGACGCAGAAGCACGACTCGGCCTGCGAGAAGCTCAAGCCCCGCGCAGCGCAGGAGCCGCCCGCCACCTCATCCTGCGGCGGCGGCGCCACGGACAAGGCCACGGGCAGCGCGATGGGCGGGGCGACATCCCGTTCGGCTCCACCGGCCCGCGCGGCGGTCGCCGCCAGGGCCTGGTAGAAGCCAGGGCCAAGTCGGCGGTTCGCACCCTCGGCGGCAGCGGGGGCCGCGAGACGTGCGCGGCCTGCTGGGCGGCAAACGGCGTTGAAGCCGCGTCAGGCGGTGTACCAGACCTCCTGCACGTGCTGGGTGTCCAGGTACTCCCGCACGGCCACAATCTTGCCCTCCCGCACCGTCATCACCGTGTGGTACTCTTGGTTGTAGACGCGGCCGTTGAGTAGCTCGCCATGGGACTCGACTTCCAGCGCCACCCGGTCCCCCTCGGCCAGCGTGTGCTTGACAGTCATCTTCAGCCCGCCCTTGAGCTGGCGGCCCATGCGGCGGAAGAGGTCCGCCAGTTCCTGCTTGGTCCGCAGCCCCGCCGCGGCGTTGCGGCCGACCTTGCCCGCGAGCCAGAAGGTGGCGTCATCCGCCATCAGCGCCAGCGCGCCGGGGATGTCACCCGCGCTGAAGCGGCTGTAGAACTCGATGGCAGTCTTCCGGTTGTCTTCGATGCTCATGTCTTGCGCTCTTTCGTCAGCGGGAACAGCCCCGCGGACACAGTGGAGAACCTAGAGCGCGCTCAAGGTCAAGGCCCTGCCATCGGGTTGAATCGGCAACCTCGTTGCCGAGCCTGCCGACACTTCCCTGACCGCCGCTGTCAGAAGCCCTGCGTCAGGGTGAGCTGCGCGCTGAGGGGAGCGCCCGGGAAGATGCGCACGAGGTCGTAGGCGCCCATGTAGTGGCGGGCGTTCAGCACGTTGTCCACGTTGAGGGCCACCTGCATCTTCCCACGCTTGTAGTAGACGGCGGCCCCCACCAGCGTGTGCGCGGGCAGGTCGAAGTCCGGCGCGGGCGTGGCCCGTTTGCCCACGTAGCGCAGCCCCGCGCCCAGCCCCACGCCGGCCAGGAGGCCGCCTTGCTGGAAGTCGTAGCGGCCCCACACCCCGCCCACGTGCTTGGGCGCGTTGGGCAGGCGCTGTCCGACCGTGCCCTCAGCCCCCTCGACGACGCGCGCGTCGTTGACGGCCCAGTTGGCCAGGAGCGACAGGCCCGCGACGGGCTGGCCGATCAGGTCCAGCTCGAGGCCGCGGCTGAGCACCCGTCCCGTCTGCCGGAGGCGCTCGGGCGCGGCGGGGTCGGCCATCAGCACGTTCTGCTTGGTGATGGTGTAGGCCGCGAGCTGGACGGACAGCTTGCCCTGCAGGAGTTCCTGCTTGAGCCCCACCTCCCACTGCCGCGCGCGCTCGGGGTCGAAGGGCCCGCCGGCCTCCGGATGGTTGCTGTACTGCGGCTGGAAGGAATGGCTGTAGCCGGCAAACAGGGCCGTCGACGCGTTCGGCTGCAGCACGAGCCCCGCGCGTGGCACCCAGGCCGAGGCGTCGGAGTAATCCGGGTCACCCTCTCCGGTGGTGTTGTCCACCCAGCGGGAGCTCGCGTGCGCCCGCTCGTGGCGCAGGGCGCCCATGACCTTGAGCCAGGGCGTCACGTCCACCTGGTCCTGCAGGTACACGCCCAGGTAGCGGGCGAAGTCGTTCTCCGTATTGTCCGAGCGCCAACCGGTGCGCTGCGAGGTGCCATAGACGGGCTCGAAGATGTCGATGGGGGCCACCCCCTGGGCGCCCCGCGCCACCCGGTACAGGTACTCGCGCTCGAAGTGGTTGAAGTCAGCGCCTGCGACGACGCGGTGGCGCAGTGGCCCGGTGTGCACGTCTCCGGCCACCCAGGCGCCCGTGGACAGGCCCGCCTGGTTGTCGTCAAAGTGGCGGTACTCGCGCGGCAGCGTGCGGCCGTCCTCCAGCACGCCGCTCCGGAGCGGCTCGTGGTAGCCGTTGCGCTCGGTGCGCAGCGAGTAACGCACCTGGGCATGGAGCGCCCAGGAGTCCCAGAGGCGACGCTCGAGGGTGAGGTGCGCGGCGCCTCCGCGG
>DASQMW010000036.1:0-30413 GCA_035645295.1 Archangium sp. | reverse complement strand
GACCACCCCACCCGCCCTGCCCCGCTGACTTCTTGCTGAAGGGATAAAGCATCTCGCGTGCCAGCCGCTCTCCAGGGACAATGTCCTGTGATTTCAAGCGTTTGCCTGTCGGCGGCAGTCAGTACCTGCCCTGGAGTCGGTAAGACTTACAGGAGAGAATTTCCGTAGAGCAGGAAGAGACCGGGGCCGTGGTGCCCCCGGGCTCCTCGCGGGCGAGCCGCTGGCCCCCGGGCAAAGACCCATGGCAGTGGAGTCCCATGCAGCGCCAACCCGACAGCTTCCGCCGATTCCACCTCGCCGCCGGATGCGCCTTCCTGGCCGCAGGCCTCTTCGTCCTCTTCTACCGGGGCCCTGGCTGGCGCTTCACCCGCGGCACCCTGGGAGATCTCTTCGTCGTGGGATTTCTCTATCACCTGCTCAGCCTCTTCTGGCGAGGCCCCGCCCCCGCCCGTGCCAGCGCCATCGCCGTGCTGGCCGTCGGAATCGAACTGGCGCAATGGGCACGCATCTTCACCACGCGCCCGTCGGATCCCCTGGTGGTCGTGACGGGCTCCACCTTCGATGTCTGGGATCTCCTGGCGTACGCCGTCGGACTCACCCTCGCGGTGATGCTCGAAGCAAGGTGGAGAAAGAGCGCCGGGCCGGGTGCATGAGGGAGCGCTCGAAGACCGGGGCCGTTCAGAAACTCAGAGCTCCGCGAGCATCCGCTCCAGCTTCTCCACGAGGAGTTCCCTGAGGATCACCGCGTGTTCCCGGATCCAGGCCCACAACAGGTGAGCGCGTCGTCACCGCTGAAGGCGGAGCACTCCCTCTCGTGGGGGAGGCTCATCATGAAGTTGTTTACGATTGGGGACAGCATCTCGCAGGGCTTCATGTCGATGGCGGCGGCACGAACCGAGCTCTCCTACTCCACGCTGATGGCCAGGGTACTGGGGCTGACGCCGGAGGTCACCCTCAACAGGGCCCCATCCCTCCTATATGCCAGCGGCGGAACACCTCCGCACGGCAGGGTGGCGACAGTTCAAGCCTCCACGGAAAGAGCGCCGGTAGCCTTCCGCCCTCACCACATTCAGCATTGACATTCCATTGGACGACATGCTGCATACCCCGCCTCGTCGGATCGCCGCGGGCATCCGGCATGGGGGGGGAATGGCTACAATGCGAGGAAGTGCGGAGCGCGCTCTGAGTCGTAGCGGTGCGCTTTTCGCAATGCTGGCACTGCTCAGTGCCTTCGTGGCTCACGCGAATCCGGGTCACGACTGGTTGGCCACGCAGCAGATGCCGGACGGTAGCTACGGCCAGTCGGCGAGTTCGCTCGCCACGCCGAGTCAGTCCACTGGGGAGGTGCTGCGCGCCCAGCTTGCACTCGAGCAGGGCGCCGCGCCGAGCTTCGGGTGGGCGCTCGGCTACCTCAACGGCCGCGCAGACGCGGACACCGAGCTGCTCGCGCGCAAGATAGCGGTCAACGCGCATCTGGGTGTCTCCGCTCCTGTTCCGGTCTTCTCGCTCCTCACGCAGCTGCGTGCCCATCAGCACGGCACGGGCGGCTTCGGAGCCCGCGTGGGCTTCTCGCCCAGCGTGTTCGACACGGCGGTGGCGATCGAGGCGCTCGCCATCGGCGCCAACCCCACCGACCCGGCCGCGGCCAAGGCGGTGGGCTTCCTGCTCTCGCGCCAGCAGGCGAACGGCGCCTGGGTGGAAGGGGCGAACGAGCCCTCCCTCTACCTCACCGCGCTGAGCATGCGCGCGCTGTGGGCCTATCGCTCCACGTATGGCGGCGTGTCCGCCGCGCTCACGGGTGCGCAGAACTTCCTGCTCTCCCGCCGCGGCGCGGATGGCCTCTGGGGAGAGGATTTCCAGAGCGCGATGGTGCTGCTCGCGCTGGTGCCCGTCGTGGGAGACCTGTCGCTCGTGGACGCGAGCGCCCAGGCGCTGCGGGCCCGCCAGCAGGCCAACGGGAGCTGGATGGACGACAGCTTCACCACCGCGCTCGCGTTGCAGGCGCTCAAGGCCCATGACGCGCGCAAGGGAGGCAGCGCGCCAGCCCAGGACGGCTCGGTGAGCGGCTACGTGGTGCGTGCCAACAGCACCGAGCCCATCGAGGGCGCCACCATCACGGTGGACCAGGTGCCCGGCATCGTGGTGCTCACCAATGCGGACGGCTACTACATGCTGCCCGGCCTGCCGCCCGCCAGCTACACGGTGACCGCGTACAAGGCGGGCTTCTCCTCCGCGAGTGCGGTGGTGGCCGCCCAGGCCGGCCAGGTGACGTTCATGCCCGCGCTCGTGCTCGAGCAGCTGGGGCAGACCGGGCTCGTGAGCGGCCTCGTCTTCGACGCCGCGACGAACCAGCCGCTGCAGGCGGTACAGGTGTCGCTCTCGGGAGCGGTGAGCTACTCGGTGCTCTCCAATGGGGCGGGTGAATTCGACTTCGGCCCCGTGGCGCCGGGCTCGTACACGCTGCGCTTCGAGAAGACCGGCTACCTCACGGTGAGCGGTACCGCCACGGTGCAGGCGGGGCGCACGCTGTCGGCCCAGCTGGGGCTCACCAGGGCGGGGGGCCACGTGGACGACACGCCGGGGGCCGTGAGCGGCCTCGTTGTGAACGCCAAGACGGGCCAGCCGCTCGCGGGCGCGCTGTTCGACCTGGGTGGGGGTCTGAGCGCCACCTCGGGGGCGGACGGCGCCATCCGCCTCGCGGCCGTTCCTCGTGCCACCTACCAGGGCACGTTGAGCGCGACGGGTTACCAGCCACTCACCTTCAACTTCATGTTCGTTCCCGGTGCCAGCGGCGACGTGGGCACGCTGTCGATGTATCCGCAGGCGCCCACCACGCCGCCCACCTCGCTCACCCTGCGCGGCCTCGTCGCCGATAGCGTGAGCGGCGCGCCCATCTCCGGCGCGGTTGTGACACTGACCGAGACGGGCGCGAGTGTCACCGCGGGTGCGGACGGCCGCTTCGTCCTCTCCGGTATCACGCTCAAGAACTTCCATCTGGCGATGAGCGCGGCCGGCTACGCATCCGCGACCTATGCGATGCAGGTGGCTGCCTACGGGGAGGTGGACGTCACGCTCAAGCTCTCGCCGCCGGGCAGCGGGGCCACCTCCACGCAACTGGCGGGCCTGGTCACCGATGCGGACAGCGGCGACCCCATCGCCGGCGCGCAGGTATCCGTGGCCGGCACCTCGCCGAGCATCACCACCGGCACTGACGGGCGCTACGCGCTCGCTGGCATCACCTCACTCGAGTTCGTGCTCAACGTCTCGGCGGTCGGCTACACGCAGCAGCAGCTCGGGGTGAAGCTCGCCTCGCATGGCAGCTACACGGCCAACGCGGCCCTCACGCCGGTGGCCGCGGAGGGCTTCCAGGTCGTCTCCGTGGAGGCGAAGCAGCCGCAGTATGGGCCCAATGCGACCGCGCTCTTCACCGCGAGCGTCGCGAGCCTGTTGAGCGCGAGCAAGGCGGCACTGGTGTTGGGTGAGGTGCAGGATGGCACGGGCACCCCGGTGGCCATCGTGCGGCCCTATGCCGAAGGCACCACCACTCCGGTCAGCGAGTTCAACTTCGCTGCTGGCGAGGTCAAGCAAATCACCCTCCCCTGGAACACGGCGCAGTTCGCACCCGGCACCTACCGGCTGGTGGTGCGCGTCTCCGAGCCGAGCACCATCTCGCGCGGTGCACCGTTCGGTGAGGTGCTCGCCGAGAACTCCGCCCGCACGAGCATCGTGCCGGGCCTGGGCATCGAGGGCGCGCTTGCCATCAACCCGCCCATGACGCAGGCGGGCCTGCCCACCCCGGTGAGCTTCTCCGCGTTGGTGCGCAACGCCGGCAACACGCCGCTGGCGGCGGGCACCTACGTGCTGACGGTCAAGAGCGCCAGGACGGGCCTGACGCTGTTCACTGCGGAGGTCGGCGCGGACGAACTCCCGGTCGGCAACAACGCCCAGGTCTCGTTCGGCGGCTGGGTCCCTTCCGAGACGGGCAACCTCCCCGTCACCGTGCAGGCCAAGGCCGCCTCGGTTCCTGGCTCGATCGCCGACAAGCTCTACGTGGGTGACAAGGCGACCGGTACCTTCACCGTGAGCCGCACCGTGGTGCCCGAGGGGAACCAGACCGTGCGCGGCACCATTGCCATGCAGGGCGTGGACACCACGGTGGGGACGGGCACGGACCCTCTCTTCGCGCTGGTGAAGGAGTCGGTCCGGCGCGCGGGCAATTACACCGCGACCGAGGGCGTCGCCTGGCACGATCGCAACAACAACGGCTCCTTCTGCCTGGGCTGTCACATCGAGACGCAGAGCCTGCTTGGCCTCTCGAGCGCCGTGCAGAAAGCGCAGATCGACCTGAAGTCGACCCAGTTCCTGTTCAACGCGATCAACACCGCCCAGCAGCCGGACGGAGCGATCCGGCTCTCGCATCCGGAGTACACCGGGACCCAGACGACGCTGGGTCTGTGGTCGCTCGGCGAGTGGACAGACCTCGCCACCAGCTTCCGCGTGAAGTACCGCGCGGCCCAGAACCTCTACGCCCGCAGGGTCCGCGTGGGCAATCAGACCCGTTGGGACTCCGACCACCCGTCCGGGGCCTGGTGGGACAATTCTCCGGCGATCACGGCGCTGACCGTGCAGGGTTACGTCGACGTGCTTCAGAGCGCCCAGAAGTTGCAGCCGGGTGATGTGCCCGACTACGCGCTTGGCGCCCCGCGCGTGCTGGGAGCGGGCGGCAACGCGGAGGGCATGGCGGCCGGTCCCGATGGCAACCTGTACGTGGTGCGCACCAGCGGCACCATTACCCGGCTCAACCCGGCGACGGGCGAGACGGCGGTCGCGGCGAGCGGCCTCGGGTCGATCCGTGGCATTGCCATCACTGGTAACGGCACGATGTACGTCACGCGCTATGGCGGGGCGTCCACGCTCATCAAGATCAAGCCGGACGGCACCCGGACGACCCTGCCTGTGAGTGGCAACATCCCCAATGCCACCGTGGGCCCGGACGGCTGGGTCTACCTGCCCGACTGGGACGGCAACCGCGTGGTGCGCGTGGGCCCGGCGGACCAGGTGGAGGTCTACGTGAGCGGGGGTCTGCTCAACAGACCCCATGGCGTCGCGTTCGACGGTGCCGGCAACCTGCTTGTCGCCAACTATTACGCCAAGGAGCTCCTCCGCGTCGCCGCTGGGACCAAGGCGGTGACCAAATTCTCCGACGGCCTCGCGTACGAGCCGACCAGCATGGTGCTCGCGGCCGACGGCAGTGTGTACGTGACCACGCTCTCCTTCCGCGGCCTGATGCGGGTGCGGCCGGATGGCATCGCCGAGCGCGTCGTCTCGACCAACAACGCCCTCTTCGGTCTCGCCGTCGCCGGTGGCAAGGTCTACGTCGTCGACCAAACCGCCGCCGCAGTGCGTGAGGTGGAGGTGCGCCCGCAGGACACCAGCGGGCTCGCCGCGCTACGTGACGAGATCACGCCAGCGGCGCGCTACCTGCTCGCCAACACCGAGCGTGACAACGACAACATCGTGCACGCGATGCGACTCATCGGTCTGGCGGAGGCACGTCTGGTGATCACCGATGCGACGCTGCTCGAGCAGCTCCAAGCCAAGGTGACCAGCGAGGCCACGCTCCTGCGGGCGCGGCAGAAGGCGGACGGCGGTTGGACCCGGTACACCAGCTACCCGACCACCGACCCGCTCACGACCGCCATGGTGGGGATCGCGCTCGAGTACACGAACCCGAGCCCCAAGGATCCGCAGATCCGCAACGCCATCCAGTACCTGCTCAACAAGCAGCGCGCGGACGGTTCGTGGGAGAATTACAACAACGGGCTGACCACGCGCCTCGCGTCCACGAGTTTCGTGATGGTGTTCATGCCCAAGGCGCTCGACCGCCTCGGCGGCATCGACATCGATCTCTACGTGGAGACGCCGGGCAACATCCAGTTGGCGAACACCACGGTGGCGCCCACGTCCACGCCCGGTACGGACGGCTCCGTGACGCACGTGTGGAAGCTGCCGGGTGTGACGGGTGACGGCCGCGAGGTGCAGTTCGACCTGCAGTTGCTGGGCATGGCCCTGGGTGAGGAGCGCCCGGCCGCGAGCCGCGCATACCTCGAGTTCAAGAACTCCTTCGTGGACGAGAAGGTGCAACTGCCGCTGGACATCCCGGTCGTCCGCACCACCAGTGGCGCGACACTGGCGGTCGCCACCGACAAGGCGGCCTACATGGCGGACGAGCCGGTGGCCATCACCGCCACGGTGAAGAACACCAGTCAGGTCACCCAGTCCGGCCAGATGGCGCTCGCCATCCGGGCGAGTGGCAGCACGGACGTGCTCGCCACGCTTCCGAAGGTGCCGTACTCGGGCCTCGCCGCGGGCGCCCAATTGCCGCTGACGGCGGGCTGGAATGTTGGCGCTGCGTTGCCGGGTGACTACGAGGTGTACGGGCGGCTGCTCGATGCGCAGGGCAGGACGCTCGCCGAGACGGTGGCCCCGTTCACGGTCCAGGCCGCCGCGATCGTGGCCGCCACGTCGGTGGGGACCGACAAGCCCATCTACGATGGCTGGGACGTGGTGTCGCTCACCGGCCGGGTCCGCAATGTGACGAACAACGTGGCGCTCGCCCCGGCGCGGGTGGAGCTCTCCGTGGTTTCGCCCACCGGACAGACGCTGCTCGCCGAGGTGCGCAGCCTCACCGAGCTGGTGCCGAGCGGGGTCGCGAGTCTGCCGTTCCGCCTCACGCTCAACGATGCGCCGGATGGCACCTACCCGGTCACGCTGGTCCTCAAGGACGCGTTCACCCGCGCGGTGCTGAACACGAGCACGACCAGCTTCCAGGTGCAGCGCCGCTCCATCCAGAGCCTCGTGGGTACGGTGAGCGTGCAGGAGCCGCTCGTGCACCAGGGCGAGCCCAACGCCTGCACCGACCAAACGCACGTGGCGAGTGCCTCCGGCGTGCCGGGCGTGACGCTGATGCACCGCCTGGTCCGCATGGACACCGGTGACGTGCTGGACGAGGCGGTGGAGACGGTGGACCTGCCGGGCGGGGGCACGGAGCACCCGTACACGCGCACCATCTCCACCACGGGCCTTGCGCTGGGCGGCTATGCCTGTGTCCTGCAGGCGGAGGTGAACGGTCAGGTGCGCACGCTGGCCTCGGCCGGCTTCCGCGTCATCGAGCCGCCCATCAAGGTCACCGCGCAGCTGGCGGTGGCGGGCAAGGGCCGGCTGCTGGTGCTGGTGGACGCTGGCGCGCAGGGGGCGGATCCGTTTGGCCCCGAGGCCGCCCCGGAGCTCCCGGCGCAGCGCGAGTTCCTCGAGCAACTGCTCACGGCCGCCGGTTGGTCGTACACGATCGTCGAGTCGGCGGACGACTTCGAGCGCGAGCTGCGCACCGGCGGCTACGTCGCGTACGCGCTGTTCAGCGAAAAGGCAAAGCTGAGCACCCAGGGCCAGAAGGAGCTGCGGGAGGCGGTGTTCCGCGGCGAGGGCCTTCTCGTCGCCGGCGCCCACGACTCACGCAATCACGGCCAGTACGAGTCCCTGGGCGTCAAGTTCGTGGGCCACCTGAGCCAGGTGGACAGCGTGCGGCTCGACTCCGCTGGATTCCCACTGCTCAGCGGTACGTTCGATCTGCTCACCCAGGAGCACCCCGAGCGCATCACGCTGGCGGGCGCCGAGAGCCTTGGCTCCTATGGGGCGGGCGGGCCTGATGCGGTCACGCTCCACACCTACGGCCACGGCGAGTCGGCCTTCGTGGGCTCGGACCTGCTCGCCATCGCGACCCGCGATGGCCACTCGGGCACCGCCGCGGATCTGCTGCGCATCCTCCTCGAGCGCACGCACCCGGAGAGCCTCTCCAGCCAGCCCGGCGCCGTGGTGCCTGTCCTGCTGACGGTGACCAACCAGGGCATCGCCGTACCGGTGAGCGCGCAGGTGGCACTGCCTGCGGGGACGAGCGTGGTGGACCCCGGTGCTGGCACGATCTCCAGTGGGAGCATCGGCTTCACCTTCCCGCTCGAGGTAGACGCGGTGAAGACGGTGCGCTTCTGGGTGCGGCTGCAGTCCGCTCCCGGGCCGGTCACCTTCAGCGCGACCGTCACGGCGGGCTCCGGGAGCCAGACCAAGACGGTCAGCGCCGAGCTGAACGTCTCCGTTGCCGAGGTGGCGGCGCTCGATGAGTCCGAGGGTCAGCTCGATGCGCTGATCTCCTCGGGCCACCCTGACGCCAAGACGCTGCGCCGGGCAAGCGCCTTCGTGAGCAAGGCGCTCGCGAGCACCAGCCGCGCCGACGCCATCCGAGAGGTGCTCCAGGCGGCCGACATCCTGGTGGGCCTCACCGACCCGGCGGTGGTCAACGCCCGGGCCGAACTCGGCACCTGGCTGCGGTGGGCGTCGCTCCAGCGTCCGTGAGCGCCGGCCGACCCGACGTTTCCCCTTTCTCCACATCCTCTGAGTGGTGCCCCCCGCGAGGGGGGCTCCGTCCCCGCACGGAGCGACTCATGCAGTTCTCCACCGACTTCAAGCGCCGCCGCACCAGCCTGTTCATGCAGGCCGTGTCCGTCCTGGTTACAGCATTCTTCTTCTCCTACTTCTCCTTGCGGCCGTTGGCTGCCGCCGCGCAGCCCGGCACCGGCAGGGTGCCCCTGCCCTCGTTTACCTGGACAGCGCCGCGCTTCGGTCCGCCCGCCGAGGAAGTGTATGCGCAGGGCCTCGAGCGCCTGCGGGAAGTGGTGAAGCAGTCCCGTTCCCACAAGAGGCCGGAGCACGTCAAAGCCATCCGTGAGCAGCTCGAGGCTCTCGAGAAGCTCGACAGCGACGTGGACGAATCGTTCGCGGAGGTGATCCGCCACCTCGAGGACAAGTATCTCGCGCAGGAGCTGATGGACCGCCATCTGGCGGCCGAGGAGTCGTTCCGCCAGAAGCGCGCGGAGCTGAAGAAGCTGGCCCGGGCGCTCGAGAACGCGAAGGACGAGGCTGGACGGAGCGCACGTATCAAGGAACTCGACGCGTTCCTCTCGAGCCAGCCCGGCATGCGCCACAAGAAGCTGGACCCGAAGCGGCTCCCCTGGCGGGTCCACAAGCCCACCCCCCTCCCGCCGGCGCTCACGCCGGAGTCCTTCACGCTCGTCAGGAGCGAGGCGGACGTGCAGGGCGGGACGGCCCAGGGTGAGGCCTCGGCGCCCAGCGCCTCGACCCCGGCGAGCACGCCCGAGCTGGCCGAGACCGACGACGTGCAGCTCACACCGGCGATCCGGGCCCTGGCCGCGTCGCTCGGCAATGACCCGGTCCGCATCTACCACTGGGTGCGCAACAACCTGACCTTCGTCCCGAGCTTCGGCTCCATCCAGGGCAGCGACGTCACCCTCAGCAAGCGGCGCGGCAATGCCTTCGACATCGCCTCGCTGCTCATCGCGCTCTACCGCGCCAACGGCATCCCCGCGCGCTATGTGTATGGCACCATCGAGGTGCCGGCGGCGGCCGCGATGAACTGGGTGGGAGGCGTGTCCACGCCGGAGGCGGCGCACCAGCTTCTCGCCCAGGGCGGCGTGCCCACGGGGCTGCTGGCCAGCGGGGGTCGCATCACGCACCTGCAACTCGAGCATGTGTGGGCCGAGGTTTGGGTGGACTTCGTACCGTCGCGCGGCGCCAAGCACCGCCAGGGCGACACCTGGGTGCCGATGGACGCCAGCTTCAAGCAGTACACGTACCCTCCGGCCCTGGCGGCCAGCGTCAACGTCCCCGTGGATGGCGCCGCCCTGCGCACGGCGGCGCTCGATGGCGCCTTGGTGAACGAGGCGGAGGGCTGGGTCCAGGGGCTCCAGGGTGAGGCCGTCAAGGCCGCCACGGTGCAGTACTTCCAGGACTTCAACGCGGCCATCACGCAGGCGGCGCCCAGCGCGACGAATGCCGAGGTCTTTGGACCGCAGCCCATCCAGACGTTCGAGCGTGACGTACTCGACATCTCCCTGCCGTACCGGACGGTGGCCATCGCGTCGCGCTACACCGACCTGCCCGGGTCGCTCACCCACAAATTCCGCTACCAGGTCTACGCGAGCGACATGGACCGCGCGTTCGGCGGGCCGATGCTATCGTTCGAGGACAGCCTGCCTCGGCTGGCGGGCAGGAAGGTCACGCTCTTCTACGCCCCGGCGACGCAGGCGGATGCGGACCTCATTGTCAGCTACCTGCCCAAGCCCCTGCCCGACGGCACCATGCCGACGCCGGAGCAGTACGCGGCGGTGCGGCTGCCCGCCTACCTCATTCACCTGCGGCCCGAGCTCCGGGTGGACGGGGTCGTCCGTGCCGTGGGCGAGACCCTCACCATGGGGACGGAGCTCCCCGCGGTCGGCGCCTTCACCAACATGGACCTGAAGTCCGGGTGGGATGAGACTTCGGACCGGCTCACTGCGGGCCAGGCGACCAGCATCGGCCTGAACCTGCAGGGCATCGACGTGGCGCAACTCACCCGGCTCCAGAGCCGCCTGGCGGAGACGAAGGCTCGCATCGACGCCCGTGACACCACCCACCTGACGGGGGACCTGGTCAGCGGCGACGTCCTCGCCGCGACCATCTGGAGCTACTTCGCCGCGGTGGACCGGGCCGGGAGGACCACGGCCTGGCGCTCCGGCATCGTGGACCTGCCAGCGCTCTCGTTCGGCCTGGTACACGTGGACGTGGACATCACCTACTCCTGGGGAGTTGCCCGGAGCGCCAGACCCTCCGGCATCCTGCTCGACGTGGGGCACCTCCGAAGCATTCGCTGGTCGAAGACAAACGACGCGACCGCCTGGCGCACCTACAACCGGGTCATCGGGCAGCACGCGAGCGCGATGGAGCACCACATCCCCGAGTCGCTCTTCGTCGGGCCGCAAACGCCGGGCGAGGCCGTCTCGGCGGTGAAGCTGCTCGGCAAGGCGGCCGCCGAGGGCCAGCGCATCTACACCATCACCCAGGCCAACATCGGCACCGCGCTGTCGCAGCTATCGCTCAGCGCGGAGACCCTCAATGAGATCAGCTCCTCGGTGGCGGCCGGCAAGGAGGTGACGGTTCACCAGCGCCCGGTGACCGTCAATGGCTGGTCAGGCGCGGGTTATATCGTGCTCGACCCGGCGACGGGGGCCGGTGGCTACCTCATTGAGGGCGGCGCCAATGGCGGCAAGCTACTCGCGGCGCTCAGCGGGTTGCTGTGGGGCGGCATCGCTGGCATCTACCTGGGGGCGCTGATTGGCGCGTTCCTCGCCGGCGGCGCCACACTGGGCGCCTTCATCGTCGTGGCACTGATGATTGCGCTCATCTTCCTCGCGTTGAATTCCCTGGTGAAGATGTTCGCGGACGACGACACCTACGCATGCTATGCGGGCGGTGCTTCGGCGGGCTTCGGCCTTGCGATGATATTCGTGGACCTCACCAAGACTGTCCAGGTCATCGCCACGATATTTGGCTGGGTAACGGTCGCAGGTAATGCTGTCCGGCAATGCTTCTGAGGGCATGAGGCCGGAAAGGAAGGACTGCGTCATGACTTCGCAGCGACAACAGGACTCGGCTCGCTCCAACGGCCTGCTCGCGTGGGTGGCTGCGGCTGCGTTCGTGGCCGCGGCGGCCTGGCCCTCCCTGGCCGGGTCGGAGTTCCCGCTCGTGGGGCTACGCCCCCTGGCAGACCCGCGCGCCGGGTGGCCGTTGACAGGAGCCACCGTGGCGCTCGCTGCCTTCCTGTCCGTTCCTCGCCTGCACTCGCGGCGGACGCTGCTCGCGTGCGCCGCGGTGACGTTCGCGCTCTTCCTGGCAACGGTGCTCTTCGTTGCGCCCGCGGCCGCGCTCGTCTTCGGCTTTCTCACCGGCAACCTCGTCCGGGAGAACTGGCGACCGGAGCGCGGGAACTCCGCTAGAAGTGTGTCAGACGACTCGTAGGCCCACTGCTCCTGCCAGGGGGGCCCCCAGCACGGGGCCACTCCAGGCAGCGTCGTGTTGAAGCTCAAGCCGCCATGGCCAAGAGGCCCCGGCTCCCCTCAGCTCAGGCGAGGAGCTGGCCGCCGGTGACGCCGAGGATCTCCCCGTTCACGTAGCGTGACTCGTCCGAAGCCAGGAACACGAACGAGGGCGCGAGCTCCACCGGCTGCGCGGCCCGGCCCATCGGTGACTGCTCACCGAACTTCTTCACCTTCTCGGCGTCGAAGGACTGCGGGATGAGCGGTGTCCACACGGGGCCCGGAGCCACGCAGTTGACGCGGATGCCGCGCTCGATGAGCTCCTGCGCCAGGCCCTTGGTGAAGGTGACGATGGCGCCCTTGGTGCACGCGTAGTCGAGGATGCCCGGCGACGGCTGGTAGGCCTGGATGGAGGCCGTGTTGATGATGGAGGCGCCCGGCTTCATGTGCGGCAGCGCGTACCGCACCAGGTTGAACATCGCGATGATGTTGGTGCGGAAGGTGCGCTCGATGCGCTCGGCCGTGAGCTCCTCGAACTTCTCCACCTTCTTGCCCTGGTAGGCCGCGTTGTTGACGAGCACGTCGATGCGCCCGAAGCGCTTCACCGTGTCCTCGATGATGCGGCGGCAGACGTTCTCGTCGGTGATGTCCCCCTTGAGCGAGAGCACCTGGTGGCCCGAGTCCTCGACGACCTTGCGCGTCACCTCGGCGTCCGGGTCCTCGTTGAGGTAGGCGAAGGCCACATCGGCGCCCTCGCGGGCGAAGGCCAGGCACACCGCGCGGCCGATGCCGCTGTCCCCACCGGTGATGAGGACCACCCTGTCCTTCAACCGGCCGAGCCCCTTGTAGCTCGTGAGGCCGTAGTCCGGCTCGGGGGTCATCTGGCCCTCGAGTCCAGGATGCGCCTGCTCCTGGCCGGGCATGGGGGGCTTGGGTCCTGCTTCGCGCGGATTCTTCTGAGCCATGGAGGGGTCCTCTCGGGTTGCCTACCCTCCCCACGGTGGGGAGGAGGCCGGACCCCGGCAACCGCCGGGGGAGGAACCCCTGCCAGGAAGGCGGGCGGGCTCAGGGGCTGACGGTCACGTCGGCGTCTCCCGAGTGGAAGAGGCCGCCCTCGCAGCCGGCCACGCCTTCGCAGGAGAGCACCTGCGCGACGGCGGTGCCGCTCAGCCGCAGGAGGTACTGGCCCTCGACGGTCTCGGAGGGAACGGTGAAGCGGGCCGCGTTGCCCTCCTGCCGCACCTCGAGGATGCCCAGGGCCCCGCTGTTCTTGTGGATGAGGCTGGCCTGCGCGGGCGCCTGGAGGACATCGGTCTCGGGCAGCCACACATAGGAATAGGTCTGCCCGCGGCGCAGGGTGCCCGGGGAGCCGCTCTCGCGCAGGAAGCGCCGCTTGGCCTTGGCATCGCGCAGGACGAGCACCACCGAATGGGTGTCGTCTTGGAGGATGACGCGGAGGTCCTCGGTGGGCTCGCTGTCCCAGCGCTCGGGGTCGAAGTCGAAGGTGGCGCGCGGCGGCTCGCACACCTCGCGTCCGCCCACCCCGGTGTCGGGCACGCCGCCGGGCTCGAGCTTCATGGGCTGGCCGTTGAGGGTGGCGGTGACGCCGTCAGCGAGCCGGGCGCAGGAGAGGCCCTCGGAGAAGACGAGGGTGAAGCGGTGCGCGCCGACGGACGAGTCGCGCTCCAGCGAGTCCACGTCCGTGAGGGTGAACTTGAGGGTGCGGTCCTTCAGGTCCGCGAGGGTGGCGGGTTGGGCCACGGTGCGTCCACAACCGGAGACGAGCCCCCACGCGGCGAGCGCACCCAGGACGAAACGGAGAGACGAAGCGGAAGCCATCGCGCGCACCCTACCACCCCCCTCTGGAATGGCCCGTTCCACGACGCATCCTCCCGCTCCAGCCGGGCGGCCGGGCGAGCCCCACCCTCGGATGCCCATCACACGCCACCGTCTGGGCTCTCATTCCCGGGAACCGCCAAGGAGACACACGGCATGCCCGCCATCAACCGCCAGTTCCTCCTGGCGCGCAGGCCCGAGGGCCGGCTGCGAGCGTCCGACTTCGACTACCGCGAGACACCGGTGCCCGAGCCCGGACCCGGAGAGGTGCTGACGCGCACCCTCTATCTCTCCGTGGATCCCGCCAACCGGGCGTGGATGTTTCCCGACCCCACCTACCGTCCGCCCGTCGGGCTCGGCGAGGTGATGGCCGGGTTCACGCTCAACGAGGTGGTGGACTCGAGAGATGCGCGCTTCCGCCCCGGAGACCTCGTCGAGTGTGAGGGCGGCTGGCAGGACTACGCCGTGCTCGCGGGGGACGCGCTCTACCCGTTGGAGCCGCGCGAGCCGTTGTCGCACTGGATGAGCGTGCTCGGGGTGACGGGCAAGACGGCGTACTTCGGCATGCTGGAGATCGGGCAGGTGCGCGCTGGGGAGACCGTGCTCGTGTCGGCAGCGGCGGGAGCGGTGGGCTCGTTCGCCGGGCAGATCGCGAAGCTCCACGGGTGCCGCGTCATCGGCATCGCGGGAGGCCCGGAGAAGTGCCGCTGGCTCACCGGGGAGCTCGGCTTCGACGCGGCCATCGACTACCAGTCCGGGGATCTCTCCGAGCGGCTGGCGGCCTGCTGCCCCGAGGGCGTGGATGTCTACTTCGACAACGTGGGCGGCGCGGTGTTCCAGGCGGCGCTGTTCCGGATGAAGACGCACGGGCGCATCGTCTGCTGCGGCTGTGTGTCCATCCTCGACACCGACACGCCGCCCCCGAGGCTGCTCGGCGTTCCCGGCCTGCTGGCCATCCGGCGCCTGCGCCTGGAGGGCTTCATCGTCCTGGACTTCTACGGCCGCCGGAAGCAGGCCGAGCGGGCGCTGGCGGGCTGGGTGTCCGAGGGACGGCTGAAGGTCCGCGAGGACATCATCGACGGGCTGGAGAACGCACCACGGGCCTTGATGGGGCTGCTGCACGGGGCCAACATCGGCAAGCGGATGATCCGCGTGGCGCCGGAGCCCTCGAGGAGGGGGTAGGCCGCGGCATCGAGGAGGAAACGTGGCCGGCCGAGTGCTCCATCTGGCGGCGGGAAACCTGTACGGGGGCGTGGAGACCTTCCTCGTGACGCTGGCGAAGTCGCCGCGGCGGCTGGAGCACCGCTTCGCGCTGTTCTTCGAGGGCCGGTTGGCCAGGGAGCTGCGGGAGGCGGGAGCCTCGGTGGAGGTGCTTGGCCCGGGGCGGCTGGGGCGTCCGTGGACGCTCGTGGGACCGCAATTGCGGCTGCGCCGGTTGCTGAGCGCGTGGAACCCAGACCTGGTGCTGTACCACTCCACGTGGCTGAAGCTCGTCGCGGCCCCGGCGCTGCTCGGCTACCGGCAAGCGCTCTTCGTGCACAACCAGGTCGACCCCCAACACTGGATGGACCGGCTGATGGCCCGGTTTCCTCCGGATGCGGTACTCACCAACTCGGAGTTCACGGCCAGGTCCTTCTCCGCGCTGGTCCCCCGGCCCACGCCGCTCGTCGCCGGCTGTCCCGTGGAGGACCGCACCCCGAATGAGCCCGAGGTGCGCCAGGCCGTGCGCCAGGAGCTGGGCGTGGCCGAGGGGACGACGGTCATCCTCCAGTTGAGCCGGATGGAGCCGGGCAAGGGGCACGCGCTGCTGCTGGAGACCCTGGCGCGGCTGGGGCGGGACACGGCGTGGGAGTGCCTGGTGGTGGGAGGCGCGCAGCGTCCCGAGGAACGGGCCTACGAGGAGCGCCTGCGAGCCCAGGCGGCGCAGTGGGGACTGACGGACCGGGTGCGCTTCCTCGGCCAGCGCGCGGACGTGCCACGGCTGTTCACCGGAGCGGACGTGTTCTGCCACCCCAACGTGGTGCCCGAGGGCTTTGGCATCGTCTTCGTCGAGGCGATGTACGCGGGCCTGCCGGTGCTGACGACGGACATGGGCGGGGCGCGGGAGATCGTCGACGAGGGCTGTGGAGCCCGGGTGCGGCCTCGGGCGGAGGCCCTCGCCGAGGTGCTCGCGCGCTGGGTGGCGGACCCCGGAGCGAGACAGGCCCTGGGACGCGCGGGCCGCGAGCGGGCGGAGCGCCTCTACCTTCCCTCCGTCCGGGTACGGCTGCTGGAAGACGCGCTCGAGCTCAGCGCCCGGCCAGCATCGCCTCCAGGCGGGCCTTCGTCTCGGGCCACTCGCTATCGATGAAGCCGTAGAAGGCGGTGTCGCGGACCACGCCGCCGCGCACCAGCATGTGGTGGCGGAGGATGCCCTCGAAGCGGCCGCCGATGCGCTCGATGGCCGCCCGCGAGCGTGCGTTGCGCCGGTCCGTCTTGAGCTGCACCCGCATGACCTTCAGGTCCTCGAAGGCATGGCGCAGCAGCAGGTACTTGCACTCGGTATTCACCCGCGAGCGCCACACGCGCCTGGCCAACCACGTGCTGCCGATCTCCAGGGTGCGGTGCTTGCGCTGGATGTCCAGGTAGCGCGTGCTGCCCACGGGCGTGCCCGTCTCCTTCTCGAGGATGACGAAGGGGCGCTCCCCCCCGCGCTCCGCCGCCGCCAGCGTCTCGGCGATGTACGCCTCCACGTCCCCGAGGGTGCTCAACACCACGTTGAAGTGCTCGAAGAGGCCGGGCTCGAGCACCGCGGCCAGCGCGGGCGCATGGCTCATCTCCAGTGGCGCCAGACGGACAGCCTGGCCCTCCAGCGTCACCGGAGGAACGACGAGGGGCGTGGGCTCACGGTAGAGGATGGGGTCGTTCGAGCTCATGTCGGTGAGCGAGACGTACAACACGGTGGGGCTCGCCGCCACCGCTCTGCCCGCGTCCCGGAACAAGGGCTCAACCCAGGGCTTTCCATACCCTCACCCCGTCCCTCTCCCGGAGGGAGAGGGGATATGGGAGGCGAGAGGGGAAATGGGGCCCGCCGGGAGCCAGGCTCAGAAGTAGCGCTTGCGCTTGCTGCTCGGGAGGATGCCCAGCACCTCGCGGTACTTGGCCACCGTGCGCCGGGCGATCTCCGTGCCCTGCGCCTTGAGCAGCTCGACGATCTTCTGGTCCGAGTACGGATTGCGCGGATCTTCCTGCGACACCAGCTGCTTGATGTGGTGCTTCACGGCCTCGCTCGCCGTGTCCTCACCGGACACGCGGGCAATGGACGAGTTGAAGAAGTACTTCAGCTCGAAGATGCCCTGCGGGGTGTGCACGTACTTGCTCGTCGTCACGCGCGACACCGTGCTCTCGTGCATCCCGATGTCCTCGGCCACGTCCCGGAGGATCAGCGGCTTGAGGTGGGCGATGCCCTGGTCCAGGAAGTCCTTCTGGAACTTCACGATGCTCTCGGTGACCTTGTAGATGGTGCGCTGGCGCTGGTGGATGGAGCGGATGAGCCACTGCGCGCTGCGCAGCTTCTCCTGGATGAACTCCTTCGTCTGCCCAGGCCCCACCCCGCCGCTCTTCAGCGCGCTGCGGTACATGCCGGAAATCCGCAGCTTCGACAGGCCGTCGTCGTTGAGCACCACCGTGTACTCGTCCTCGCCCATCTTGTAGACGAACACGTCGGGGGTGATGTACTGCGCGTCGTCCCCGCTGAAGTTGCGGCCCGGCTTCGGGTCCAGCTTCGGCAGCAGCTTGGACGCCTCCACCACGTCCTCGAGCGGCACCTTCAAGTCCTTCGCGATGGCCGGAAGGTTCTTGCTCTCGAGGTACTTCATGTGCCGCTTGATGATGAGGCCCAGCAGCGCCGCGGACCTGTCCTTGAGCGCCGACACCTGGATGAGCAGGCACTCCTGCAAGTCCCGCGCGGCGCAGCCCTTCGGATCCAGGTTCTGGATGCGCCGCAGCGTGCGCTCGGCCACCGACATGGGCACGTCCGCCTCGTTGGCCAGGCGGATGAGCGGATCTCCCTCCACATCCTCCAGCTTCAGGTACCCGTCGTGGTCCAGGTTGCCGAGGATCAGCATCCCGATGCGCCGCTCGGCCTCGTTGAGCCGCAGCGTCCCGAGCTGCTCCTGCAGGTGGTCCGCCAGGTCCTCCTTCTCCACCAGGTTGGCTTCGAAGGACGGCATGTCCTCGGTCGCCACGTTGCCCTTGTTGGAGGCGGTCGTGGGCTCGTTGAACTGGTAGCTGTTGAGGTAGGCCTCCCAGTCGATCTCCGGCGGCCCATCCCCATCGGCCTTGAACTCGGGCGCCGCATCCGGCGTCCGGGCCTCCACGCCCACGGGCATCTCCGTGTTCGCGGCCTCCATCGAGGCCTCGCCCGGCTCCTTGTCCGTCGTATCGCCAAAAGGCGTCTCTTCGGGCTGCTCCAGGAGGGGGTTCTGGTCCATCTCCTCGCGGACCTGCTCCAGCAGCTCCATCCGAGAGAGTTGCAGCAGCTTGATGGCCTGCTGCAGCTGGGGCGTCATCACCAGCTGCTGCGAAAGCTTCAGGCTCTGCTTGAGTTCCATCGCCATTCTCTGTCTCCCGCCCGTTTCAACAATCGACTCGACGGCGGCCCGCCATCAAGGACCGTGCCAAAGTAGCAAGGCCCCCTGACTTCGTCCAGTGTCCGAGAGTCCGGCCCGCACTTTGCATTTTGTGAAATTCTTCTTTCATTCCGCCCACTTGCACTGTCTCCGCCCAACGTGGAGACGTTGCGGAATGGACGTGCGGACACGTGGCGGAGAGGGGGAGTGACCGGCCTGGCAGGGACGCACGAAGCCGGAATCTCGGCCCTCAAACCGACTGCAAGCGGAATCGCTCGCCGAGGTACACCGCCCGCGCCCGCGCCGAGGAGGCAATCTGCTGCGGCGTTCCCTCCTCCAGGATTTCACCCTGTGCGATGATGTAGGCGCGGTCGCAGATGCCCAGGGTGTCCTGGACGTTGTGATCGGTGATGAGGACGCCCAGGCCCCGGGACTTCAGGTGGGAAATCTGCCGCTGGAGGTCACCCACGTTGATGGGGTCCACGCCGGCGAAGGGCTCGTCGAAGAGGATGAAGCGGGGGTTGGGGATGAGCGAGCGGGCGATCTCCGCGCGGCGGCGCTCGCCCCCGGAGAGCGTCTCGCCAAAGGAGTAGGCCACGTGGCCCAGGCCGAACTCCTCCAACAGTTCGCGGGCACGCCGCTCGCGGCCGGCCTTGTCCAGGTCCTTCTGCAGCTCCAGCACGGCGAGGAAGTTCTCGTGCACGGTGAGCTTGCGGAAGACGGAGGCCTCCTGGGGGAGGTAGCCCAGGCCGCGCAGGGCGCGCCGGTGCATGGGCAGGGACGTGAGATCCTCCTCGTCCACGCGCACCCGCCCGGCATCGGGCCGCACCAGGCCCACCACCATGTTGAAGCTCGTCGTCTTGCCGGCGCCGTTGGGACCGAGCAGCCCCACCACCTCGCCCTGCGAGACATGGAAGGACACGCCCTGCACCACCCGGCGCCCCCGGAAGCTCTTCTGCAAACCCTCGGCGTGAAGATGGCTGGTCATGGCTGCTTCGTTCCCCCTGACTTGTCCTTGCGCTGCTGCTGCTGTTCCTTCAGGGGCGCCGTCTTGAAGACGACGGTGGCGTCATCCCCCTCGAAGCTCTTGCCCCCGAGCGCCATGCGCACCTGGGTGCCCCGGAAGTGGATCATCGGATCTTCCGCCTCCGGGTTGCCCGTCACCACCAGCATCCGGGAGGGCACGTGGAGGCGGGCCCTCGCCCCCTTGGCCCGGCGGTCGCCATCCACCGCGCGCACGTTGCCCGCGCAGTCGGCCCGCGTCACCTCGCCCGTGCCGTTGTAGTAGGCCGTCAGCTTGTCGCACCGCAGGTCCAGGGTCCGGTGCTTCACCACCACATCGCCCATGAAGGAGGCCTGGGCGCGCGTGCCGGCCACCCGCCTGGAGGTGATGACCACCGGGGTGTTCTGCTCGGCCCCCTTCCCCTCCAGGGGCGCCGAGCGCAGGGTGACGGTGGCATCCTTCACCTCGAAATTCTGGCTGCCGAGCATCAGACGCAGCTCGGAACCCTTGAGGTCGGCCGACGCATCCCTCGCCGCGGGGTTGCCCGTCACCACCAGCACGCGGTTGGGCACGTCGAAGTCGGCCCGCTCGCCCTGGGCGGTGCGCTCGCCGTCCACCGCGCGCACGTTGCCCACGCACTCGCCGCGCGTCGCCGTGTACTTGCCCTTGAACTGGGCATAGTGGGCGGTGAGCTCGTCGCAGCGCAGGTCCATCGACTCGCGCTTCGCCCGCACGTCCTCTTTGAACATGAGGGTGGACTGGTCGCGCAGGATGGTCATCCGCTTGGAGGTGATCTCCGTCTCGCCGCCCTTGGGGGCCGCCACCACGCTGGGAGCGCGGCTGGCCGTGTGGGAGACGGCCGCGGCGGGCTGCACCGGCTGGGTGGCGAAGAAGGCCGTGGCCAGGAACTCAATCACCGCGCGCCTCCCTGGAGGGTGGTGTGCACCGAGCCCTCGAAGTCGTACTGCCCCGTGGGGAAGGACAGGGTGAAGGAGTCCGCCCGCATCTGACCATTGGGTCCCGTCACCACCACGCCCTCCGTGCCCCGCGCCAGCTGCTGGGTACCGTCATAAGTGGCTCGCGGGGTGCGCGCCACCATCCCGGAGGCCGTGCGCACCTCCACGTCTCCCGAGGCCACCAACTGCCGGGTGCCGGGGCTGCCCTCCATGAGCTGCGCACGCACCGTGGTGTCCCCTTCCGCCTGTCCGCCCTTCGAGTCCTTGCCCATCACGTGCACGGTGGCCCGGGTGGCGGTGAGCTCGCCCGTGCGCTGCCAGGTGGCCCGCTCGGCCTCACCCGTCATGGTCAGGGTGCTGCCGTCATATGAGCGCAACCGCGCCCCGTGCATCACCACGGCGGGTGGCGCGGCGTCTTCGGCCGCCTGCTTCGGAGCGCAGGCCGCCAGGAGGGCAAGGAGGCTGAGGAGGGTACGTCGCACGAGGGGTCTCTCTATCACCCGGCAGGGGTGGGACGGGTCTTCCAACGCTGGTGCATCCACACCCATTGCTCGGGGGCCCGGCGGATGGCTGCCTCGATGCTCAGCGAGAGAGCAGCCGTGAGCGCCACCGCATCGGCCTCGCGGTCCCCGCTCGACTGCCAGGGTACTTCTTGCATCCAGAGGTGGTAGTTGTCGCCCTCGCGCTGACAGAAGCCCACCACCACCGCCGCGCCCGTGCGCAGCGCTAGGTCCGCCGCTGCCCGGGGTGTGGCCGCCAACTCGCCGAAGAAGGGGACGAAGACGGACTGCACCTTCGTGTCCTGGTCGATGAGCAGGCCGAGGATTTCGCCCGCCTTGAGGGCACGCAGCATGGCCCGGGCCGCGCCCTCCTGGCCGCGCCAGATGCTGCGCACCCCTCCCTGGGCGCGGAAACGCTCGACGAGCGTGGTGAGCCGCGGGTCGGTGGTCTCCTTGGCGATGCTCTGGCTGGGGTAGCCCGCGCGCGCCACCCGCCGGGCCAGCAGCTCCCAGTTGCCCACATGGCCGGAGACGAAGACGACGCCCCGGCCCCGGGCGAGCGCGGCCTCCAGGACGGCCCGGTCCCCGGCCTCCCAGCGGACCAGGCGCTCGAGCTGCCGGTCCATGGCGGCGGTGGCCCCCACCTCGAAGGCGGCCATGCCCAGGTGGCGGAAGGAGGCACGGGCGAGCTCATGCCGCTGCGCGTCGGACTTCTCCGGGAAGGCACGGGCCAATGACTTCAAGGCCTTGCGGCGCTCCCCGCCCGCCACGGCGAAGGCGAACCGGCCGAAGCCCGCCCCCAACCACCGGGCAAAGCCGAGCGGAAGGCGGCTGACGATGGCCAATGCCGCACGGACGAGCAGGTAGCGGAGGAAACGCTTGAGGCGCTTTGCTAAGGGTGGGCGCTCCACGAGCGTTTCCATATCCCATGCGCGAATACAACTTCGACGGCATCGTCGGTCCCACCCACAATTATGGCGGCCTGTCGCCCGGCAACCTGGCGTCCGCCCTGCATGGCGGTGAGGTGAGCCATCCCCGCGAGGCGGCCCTCCAGGGCCTGGAGAAGATGCGCTTCGTCGCGGGACTGGGGGTGGGCCAGGCCGTGCTGCCGCCGCAGCCGAGGCCCTCGCTCAAGGCGCTGCGCGCGCTGGGCTTCACCGGCACGGACGAGGAGGTCATCACCCGGGCCGGCAAGGAGGCGGACCATCTGCTGCGGCTGACGTCCAGCTCGGCGGCCATGTGGACGGCGAACGCGGCCACGGGGGCGCCTTCGGAGGACACGGCGGACGGGCGCATGCACCTGACGCCCGCCAACCTCCAGCAGATGTTCCACCGGGCGCTGGAGGCGGAGACGACGCACGCGGTGCTGCGCGCCATCTTCGCGGATGAGCAGCGCTTCGCCGTGCACGCGCCCCTGCCCGGCGGCGGGCACTTCGCGGACGAGGGCGCGGCCAACCACGTCCGGCTGGTCACCCCGGGGCACAAGGCGGTGCACCTGTTGGCCTGGGGCCGGAGCGCGTGGCGGGACGACGTGCGCCACCCTACCCGCTTCCCCGCCCGGCAGACGTACGAGTCCAGCCAGGCCCTCGCGCGGCTCCACAAGTTGGACCCGGCCCAGGTGCTGCTGCCGCAGCAGGCCCCCGAGGGAATCGACGCGGGCGCCTTCCACACGGACGTGATGGCGGTGGGCAACGAGAGCTTCCTCATGCTGCACGAGCTGGCCTTCGTGGACCCCCAGGGGCTGTTGAAGACGCTGCGCGAGAAGTTGGGCGAGGGCTTCACGTACGTGCTGGCCAGCACCGAGGAGCTGCCGGCGCGGGACGCGGTGAAGGCCTACCCGTTCAACTCGCAGGTGCTGACGCTGCCGGACGGCACCATGGCCATCATCGCGCCCGAGGAGAGCCGGGAGACGGAGCCGGCGCGCCGTTTCCTGGAGCGCGTGGTGGCGGAGAACAACCCGGTGAAGCGCGTGTATTACCTGGACGTGCGCCAGTCGATGAACAACGGAGGCGGCCCGGCGTGCCTGCGCCAGCGCGTGTGGCTCACCGACAGCGAGCGCGCCGCGGTGAAGGCCAATGTCTTCTACAGCCCGGAGCTGCACGAGGCGCTCGCCGGCTGGGTGAAGCGGCACTACCGCGAGGATCTGCGCGCCAAGGATCTGGCGGACCCGAAGCTGGCCCGCGAGACGATGACGGCGCTGGACGAGCTGACGCGCATCCTCAACCTGGGCAGCGTCTACGACTTCCAGAAATGAGGCATTGCCACCCAAGCGGCCTCGGTCCGAGAGCACCTGGCCCTGACGGTGGAGCGCATGTCTCGCGCTACCCGGGAAGAGTGCATGGAGGCCGTGCTCCGGGTGATGCCTGTCGTGGTTCGATGAGCTCGAGGGAATCGCTTCAGCACGGAAGGGTGGTGCCGCCGCGGTCCAAGATGGCCGCCACCGCCGCGAAATCCAGACGCAGAAGCGGGCAGAGGCCTCGGAGCATCTCGACGGTCGGCATCAGCTGCGCGCGCTCGATGTCGCCGCATACCCCCGTGTGCATACCAAGGGCCTCCTCGACCTGCTGCTGGGTGAGCCCCGCGCACTCCCGCGCGACCCGGAGCGTGATCGCGAGCACGAGAAATCCGCGCCCTGCATAGCGAACGTCAAACATGTCTGGTCCTCGAGTGAAGAGATGCGTCAGGATTGGTATGTGATGGGAGACCCATGGCGTCCTGAATCATGGGAACGTCACTCCCGAGAGGGTGACCGTCCGGGCCGTGCTCGCGTCCCAGAGCTCGAGCAGGTAGGGGCCGGATGCCGGGTGCCCGGGCAGCTCCACTTCCACCAGCACGCGTAGCGAGTCGCCCGGTGCAATGGGCTGTGGCGGCCACACCAGGACATCCCACCGCACGCCCTCGCCCACGAGCTGCGCGTGCGTGGGAGTCCAGGGCTCGGGGCCCCGGTTCCAGAGCTTCAGTTCCACCGCCAGCCGCGACAAAGGAGCACCTTCCACTCCTCCCGTGGCGCGGTAGCTCACAACCCGCTCCACGGTGAAGGCTTCTCCAGGGCGGAGGGTGACGTCCTTGATGCGCCTGGCGTGGACGCCCTCGTGGTTCATCTGCTTCAAGGCGATCAGGCCCATGATGCCCCGGGGCGCATCACGCTCCGCGCGCTCCTGTGCCCGTTGTGTCTGGCATTGCCTGGCGCTCGCCTCCGCCTCCTCGGCCTGTTGCCGGTACGAGTCGCACGGGCGCGGCTTGCGGTAGACCTCCACCTGCGACTCGGCCCGCGGCGACACCACCAGCGTGAACTCCAGGCTCGCGGGCGTTGCCCCATCCGCGAAACGCACCGTCAACGTCAACCGCTTGCCCGGCTTCAGCTCGCCCGAGGGCAGCAGGTTGAGCATGTGCCCGTCCTTCGACAACTCGACCTGACGGAAACGCTCTCGCTCCTCCACCACGACCCCTCCGCTCTGGACGGGCGTGTCGAAGACGAACGCGAGGGTGAGATTCGGCCTGATGGGCACCTCCCGTGCCTCATCCGCCGTGTCCGCCGTCACCGTGAAGCGGGGTGCGCCCGACATGTCCCAGGGGGTGGGGAGGGGCTGTGCGAAGGCGGGATCGCTCGAGTGGAGCAGGAGCAGAAGGGCGGACCATGTGAGCATGGGAACAAGACCTCTGGAGTGGCGATACTAACATGAACCTCCCACGTTGGCTCGTCCTTCTTGCGCTCCCGTTCCTCCGCGGTCCCTATTCGAAGCGATTCACCGCAGTGAGAGCCACCGAGGAATAGATGATCGCGGCGTCCGGCCGGCTGCCGGGCTCCATCCACACGCCGCGCTGGTCGTCTGTCGCATTGTCGTAGAGGTCGAAGCAGACGGAGTACGTCAGCCCGTCGGGAGTGCGCGCCTGGGTGAAGCGCCCGTAGACGCGCCCCTCCCCGAAGAGGAGCTGCCCGATGAACCGGGTATGCGCTGGAAACTTCCCGAACGAATCCCCCATGGTGAGCATGGCCGCCTGACCCGGGCGCACGGTGATGCGTTGACTGATGAAGTACTCACCGTCAATGACGAAGACGGTGCCGTGGCGCGCTCCGATGCCCAGCCCCCCCACCTCCTTCATCGTCTCCACGGAGCCGGCGGGGCACTGGGCGGGCGGAGGCAGGCGCGAGGTGGGGGCCGTGGGGCGAACCTGGGGCTCGGGGCTGGCGCAGGCGAGCTGACCCGCAGCCCAGACCAGGACGCATGTCTTTCCAGCGGCGTCGAGCAGCGAGCCCTGTGTCTCCTGCTGCTTCTGCTGTCGGGGGGTGGAAGCCTGCTTGGGAGTCCTCACGCGCGTGCCATCCTTCCGGGGCGTCGCAACCGCGACGGGCGCAGGGGTTGGCGCCTTCTCGGGCGCTGCGCCTCCGTCACCTTCCGGCGGCTTCGCGAGTCTCGCCACTTCCTGGCCGGATTCTGTTACCTGTCGCATTCTGGGTGCGGACATCACCTCGGGAGTGGGGGCCGGCCACAGCAAGAGCAACCCCACCAGACCCAAGGTCAACGCGGCACCGCCCCAGGCCAGCGCGCGCATGGACACAGGCCGTGTTCGCGGCGGCGGGGGGCGCTCTCCCCTCGTGGCACTGCTCGCTCCGGGCGGAGTGTCTTCCGGAGAGGGCGCGAGCGTGGACACCTCCGCCAGGGGCTCGGGCCGGCCACGCCGGGGGAAGCGCCGCGCGTACGCCAGCAACCGCCGCGCCTTGTCCCTCATGTCCCCCCAGTCCAGCCACTGCTCCTGCGGCGTGGTGGCGTCATCCGGGCTCCACTGCTCGCACAGCGGCACGTCCCACGCCCCATCCGCCTCCGCCAACACCCCCTCCAGCGCCGCGCCCACCGCCTCGGCCTCCGGGAAGCGCGCCTCGGGTGACTTCTCCAGCATGCGCAGGCACAGCTCGCTCAGCGCCCGGGGCACGCGCGGGTTGAGCACGTGCGGCGGCTCGGGCTCGTGCTTCAGGATGAGGTCCGCCAGCACGCCCTCGTCCGCCACCTCGGTGTCGAAGGGGTAGCCGCCCGTGAGCAGCCAATAGAGCAGCACGCCCAGTGCCCACAGGTCATCCGAGGCCCGCGCCGGGGAGTGCTCGCCCGCCTTCTCGCGCCGGAAGCGCAGCGCCTCGGGGCTGCGGTAGTGCCGGGTGCCCGGCAGCCCCATGGGGTTGGTGATTTCGGGCGCACCGGCGTACGTGCCCACCCCGAAGTCCACCAGCACCGGCCTCCCATCCTTCTTGTCCACCAGCACGTTGCTTCCCTTGATGTCCCGGTGCACCACGCCGGCCGCGTGCACCGACGCGAGTGGCCGCGCCACCCACCGCACCATCCAGGCCACCTCACGCGCGGTGGGATTCTTCCCCCGGGCCCAGGCGTACAGCGGGCGCCCGTGCACGTAGGGAGTGACGAGGTAGAGGAAACGAGGGGCCTCGTGCGGCCACAACCCGTGGCTCTCCACCGACAGGCCGCCCACGCGCCGCAGCCGCAGCCGCACCTCCAACTCCCGCCAGGCCCAATCGGGCGAGTCCAGCGACAGGAACTTGAGGGCATACAGCCGCCGTCCGCGGCGCGCCCGGTACACCGTGCCCTGTCCGCCCTCCCCCAACCGCCTCTCCAGCCGGTAGCCGTCCACCTCCGTCCCGAGTGGAGGCGGCCCCGCCTCCTCCCACTCCCGCCCGGCCCATCGCGGCCCTTTCGTCGCCCACCGCCGCTCCGCCGCAATCCGCCCCTCCACGGCCTCGCTCATGCGCACGCTACCTCCAGAGTGGGCCAGCTTAACATGACCGCTGGCAACAGGTTGGCGCACACTCGAGCCCAACCACTCATGGCCAGGGCCCTGACGCTTGGAACCGCACACGCGGGCCGCCAGCCCCCAGGCGTGTCACTCGTTGACGTCAATGAGCGATACCCCACACCTGCACACCTCCTCACGCGTTGACGTCAACGAGTGCGGGCACGAGAGGCTCGGGGCGCGTGCCCGCCCGCCTGGGAGGCGCGCGCCCGGCCAGCCATGGCCTGAAGGGCAGGGGCAGTCCACCTTCGAGACAGAAGGTACCGCCCATGATCCCCGAGCCCATCCAGCACTATCTCCATCAGCAGCACGTGCCTTTTCTTCGCCACTGGCATCCGCGCGCGGTGACGGCGCAGGAGTTGGCCCAGGCGCTCCACGTGACGGGTTACCGTGTCGCCAAGTCCGTCATCGTCGAGGCCGACCAGCAGTTGTGGATCTGCATCATTCCCGCCACGGACACCCTGGACCTGGAGAAGGTGCGTGAGGTGCTCGGCGCCCGGGAGGCCCGGCTGGCCACCGAGGAAACGTTCTCCAACCGCTTCCCCGAGTGTGAGCTGGGCGCGGAGCCGCCCTTCGGCCATCTCTACGGGCTGCCAGTGCTCATGGACGAGGGACTCGGCGTGGCGGAGGACCTGCTGCTGCGCGCGGGCTCCCATGAGGAGGCGCTGGAGGTGAGCGTCGAGGACTTCATCGGCCTCGAGTCACCGAGGACGGCCTCCATCACCCTGGAGCACGCGGGGCGGCACACGGTGCAGCACGACATGCACCCGTGACCTGGAAGTCTGGAGGCCGCCGCGTAGGATGCCGGCTTCCGGCAGGAGGGCCGCCAGCGGGGTGACCACGGCCGGGATGAGGTGGAGGCCATGTCGTCCCAGCTCGTGCGCGGCCCCTGGTGGGTCATCGCCAGCAGCGTGTTCCTCGGGGCCTGTGTCGTCATGCCGGTCCGGGGCACTCGGAGCCACTACGCACTCGACTCGGTGTCGAATGCCTGCCTGCGCAATCCCCAGGCTTGCGCCACCCTCACGGGGAAGGAGGTCACGACAGTGCAGGCGGTGGGCACGGCCGTGGCCTCCGGTGCGGCGGTGTTGGGGGCGTTGGACGAAAAGCTGCAGGGCAGCATCACGGAGAAACTGGAGGATTGCGCCGACCTGGCCCGTTCAGAGGTTCTCATCCGGCACCGGAAGGAATTCGAGGACCCGTCCCCGTCGGATGATGAATGCCGGCAGATGACGAAGGACTCTCAGGGCAGACGCGTGACCTGGGCCATGCGGCTCGGAGCCGAGATGCATGAGGTGGCCCTCCAGTGTGCCGAGACGGAGTTGAACAAGTTGCGCCCGGGCGGCTTCAGCCTGGAGCCGTGCTACCGCTACGACAAGACCACAGGACAGACGACCTTCATCAGTTGCGAGAAAGTCCAAGAACTGCTGGACGATGGCTGCAGCAGCGAGCTGATAGGGACCCTGAGACCCGATATCGTCATCCACTCGGGCAACCCCCTGAACGCTCAGGCTGTCTTCGACTTCAAGTTTCCCTGTGTGAACAGCAACAAGCGCCCCAAATGGCGTGAGTACCCAGAAGGGCATCCCTGTTATCCATACAACCAGGGACAAATGTACGAGAAGGCCTTGGGTCCGAAGCCGCAACCCATCCTTCCGCGTTGGGGAGCCCTGTAATGAGCGACCATCCCACTCGAATTCGAGTCCGTACGAGGCGCGGATTGCCTATACGTGAGGGGCTGAGCATCGACTTCTACCTGCATCCTCACGTCGAAGCTGGGCAAGGGGTCGTTCGCGCACTGGATGCATATCTACGTGCGGTAGGCCCCCAGGCTCTCGGCTGGTATGTGGATGATGAATCGGAGTGGCAACAACTCAATGCCGACAGTTGGGCACGCATCCGACACGAACTGCAGAGGGGCTGGGGGCTCAACACCTCTCTGGCGGATACATGCCGTATCGAACAGCTGTACCGATTTGAATACCGAGGCAAACGGCCCGACCTTCCAGTGATGCCCCACAACCCGGGGGCCATGACCGCGGTGAGCTTCTGGCTTCCCACCGAATACATGAAAGAGCACGGGCCAGGACGAGTCCGTGAGTTGGCGATGGAACTGGCCTCACACCTCCCCCTCTTGTGCTCTGGTTATGCGGGCTTCTCCTTCCACTGCGCCACGGAGCTGGTCCGTGTTCTGGATGAAGTGCGCGAGCTCTGCTTCCGCCACCCGGGCCTGGACATTCCCAACGAGGGATGGCTCTCGTGGAACATCGGCTCGCGGGTGCGCGGTCCCGCGTGGTTGACCTTTCTCGGCCAGCCACTGTTGGGACGGCTGGGCGGTGTGCCAGAGCTGCGCTCGCGGCTGCGCTCCGAAAGCACCACCGTGCAGGAGTTGGAGGGAGACCGGGCCGTCATCACACTGGGCCCGTGGCCCGAAGCGGGAGACACCGAACGGGGCGACGTGCTGCCCGCCTACCGCGAGCTGGCGCGCGTCCTGGAGCCCTGGCTCTACTTCGATGACAATCAACGCCGTCCCGCCCTCGAAGCGGAGCCGCTGCTCCGCTGGGAGCGCCGCTTCCTCGACTGACCATCATCCCTGGAGCACGTGGGACTCAGCGGCTCAGGGCGCCTCGCCCTCCACCGGCCCCGTGTCCTCGTCCGTGCCCAGGGCCCGCAGGAGGACGGAATCCGCCCCGCCCGAGCCTCCGCGCTCCCGGCTCCGCTCCTCCACGCGCTGGCGCTCCGCCGCCTCCAGGCGCGCCACCCACGCCTCCCCTTCCCCACGCTGCGCCTCGGGCTGCAGCAGCAAGCCTTCGCGCACCGCCCGCGCCGCGGCGTCGAACTGGTGCAGCGACTCGTGCAGCCGCGCCACCTTGAACCAGAGACTCCAACTCGGCTGCATGCGCACCGCGGACTTCCAGGACTCCAGCGCCCGCGTGCGCAGCCCCTCCCGCTCGTAGCTGAAGGCCTCGAGGATGTAGAGCTGGGCACGCTGCGAGTAGTTGGACACCAGGGGGTTCACCCGCTGGAGCGATTCCCTCGCGCGCCGGGTCAACCCCATGTCCACCTGCAACCGCGCGAGCGCGAAGGCCAGCTCCACGTTGCCAGGGAAGCGGGGGCTCAACGCCTCGAGCACCTCGACCGCCTCGTTCCCGCGGCCCAGCGCCTGGAGGACGTCCGCGCGCAGCAGGTGTGAGGAGAGCGCGTCCGGGGCCCGGCGGGACACCTCCGCGCTGGCCGCCTCGGCCTCCGCCAGCTCGCGCCGCTGCAGCCGCACCCGCGCCTCACGCTCCCAGAGCTGCGCCGATTCTGGCACCGCGTCGAAGCGCTCGCGAGCCCAGGCGAGCCAGGGAAGCATCAGCGCCTGATGCCCCGCGCGCTGGAGCTGGGAGGCGAATGGCACCACATACCGGGCCGTGTCCGGCGTGAGGGCCTGCAACTCCGCGAGGGTCCGCGCCCCCTCGAGCGCCTCGCTCCACATCAACGCCTGGTCCCCCGCCTCGAAGGCCAGCCGGTACTCGAGGAAGGCCTGGTTGCGGTGCCCCAGGGTCAGCAAGGCGTGCGCGGCCACACGGTGGGCCCGCGCATCCACCGGGTTCAGGAACAGGGCGCGGTTGGCGAAGGCGAGCGCCTGGGCCGCTTCCGCACGCCCCGCGTTCACATGGGCCATGCCCATCAGGTCCTGGAGGGCATGGTCCGCCGGGTGCCGATCGATGAGCACGAGCCCGCGGGCACGCACCTCGGAGAGCGGGGCTCGCGCGGCGACGAGCGCTCCGAGCTCCGCCTCCGCCTTCTCC
>DASQMW010000035.1:0-19754 GCA_035645295.1 Archangium sp. | reverse complement strand
ACTCGCAGGGGCGGCACGCACTGCAAGTCGGCGTCCAGGGCTCTTCCCAGAGCGACAGCCTCTATCGGCTGCCCGCTCCCCGTCTCTCATTGGAGACCCTCCGTCCACTGCGGAAACCCCCATTTCTGCTACAGAAGATCCGGACCATTGCCTGGGTATGTCCTCTGGGCGTTTAGGCACCTTCGCTACGCAGGCGTATTTGCGAAGGTAGCGACGGGAAGCACTGTAGCCCACTTGGTAGCTGTTAAGTTCCGTGCGATTGACATGCCCATTGCGCCTGCTGCCGTTCAGCAAGAGATCGCCGATGCAGCTGAGCGTTGGCATTCGCTCCGACCGCAACTTGAGCGACGGGTAGCTCAAGCGGTGCAGTTGTGCCGCATGGCCACCGAGGCCGCGCTGAGTGGGAACGTGTCGTGAGCATTTTCACTGAGGCAACCACCGTCGAGAACCTGATCCGCGACCTACTCTGCGGCGGCGTTACCCATCACACAGCAGTCGGAGCCGGTCTCGCGCGCAAGAGCGGCAAGCTCTTGAGCCTCGGTTGGCACTACCTGGCGCCGGCGAACATCCCGCGTCAACACCATGACATCCTCGTTGGGGACTGGATCCGCGACGCGCTCATTCGGCTGAATCCCGAGATCGCCGCCGTCCCGGACCGCGCTGACGAGGTGCTCTACAAGCTGCGCGCTATCGTGCTCGCGGTGCGCTCCGACGGGCTCATCAAGGCCAACGAGGAGATGACCGCTTGGCTTCGCGGCGATCGCTCGATGCCCTTCGGGCCCAACCACGAGCACACGACCGTTCGCCTCATCGACTTCGAAAACCCCGAGAACAACCACTACGTCGTCACCAATCAGTTCACTTTCCGCGCTGGCCCGGCCGAGCGCCGCGCCGACCTCGTGCTGCTGGTGAACGGGATCCCGCTCGTCGTCATCGAGGCGAAGACCCCGGTGCGGCAGGCGGTGAGCTGGCTCGACGGGGCGCTCCAAGTCCACGACGACTACGAGAAGAACGTCCCAGAACTCTTCGTCGCCAACGTGTTCAGCGTGGCCACCGAGGGCAAGGCGCTCAAGTACGGCTCCGTGAAGATGCCGGTGGACCTGTGGGGCCCGTGGCGCGGGGACGAGGAGTCCACGCCGGGCACGCTCGAAGGGGTCAAGGCGGCCGTGAGCGGGCTCTTGCGCCCGGCGGTATTGCTCGACATCCTCGCCCACTTCACGCTCTTCGCCACCGACAAGAAGAAGCGCCGCATCAAGGTCGTGTGCCGCTACCAGCAGTACGAGGCGGTCAACCTCATCGTGCAGCGGGTGCTCGCCGGCCGCCCGCGCAAGGGCCTCATCTGGCACTTCCAGGGCTCGGGCAAGTCGCTGCTCATGGTGTTCGCGGCGCAGAAGCTCCGGCTCCAGCCGAAGCTCGGCAATCCGACCGTGCTCATCGTGGTGGACCGCATCGACTTGGACGCGCAGATCAGCTCTACCTTCCACGCTTCGGACGTGCCCAACCTCGTGAAGGCCGAGACGCACGCCGAGCTCCAGAAGCTGCTCCAGCAGGACACCCGGAAGATCATCATCACGACAATCTTCAAGTTCGGCGAGGCCGATGGCGTGCTCAATCCCCGGGACAACATCGTCGCCCTGGTGGACGAGGCCCATCGCACCCAGGAAGGCGACCTGGGCGTGAAGATGCGCGCGGCGCTGCCCAACGCCTTCCTCTTCGGTCTCACCGGCACGCCCATCAACCGGCGCGACCGCAACACCTTCTACGCCTTCGGCGCCGAGGAGGACGCCCGCGGCTACATGAGCCGCTACGGCTTCGAGGAGTCCATCCGCGACGGCGCCACGCTCGAGCTCCACTTCGAGCCCCGGCTCGTCGACCTGCACATCGACAAGGCCGCCATCGACCAGGCCTACGCCGAGCTCACCGGCAACCTCTCCGACCTCGACAAGGACAACCTCGCCAAGGCCGCCTCGCGGATGGCCGTGCTGGTGAAGGTGCCCGAGCGCGTCCAGAAGATCTGCGCCGACATCGCGCGCCACTACCAGGACAAAGTCGCCCCCAACGGCTTCAAGGGCATGGTCGTCACCTTCGACCAAGAGTGCTGCCTTCTCTACAAGGCCGCGCTCGACCAACTCCTTCCGCCCGAGGCCACCGAGGTGGTCATCTCGGCCACCGGGGGCGACGAGCGCTTCAAGCCCTACGAGCGCAGCCGCGATGAGGAGGAGCGGCTGCTCGACCGCTTCCGCGATCCGCACGATCCGCTCAAGCTCCTGCTCGTCACGGCCAAGCTGCTCACTGGCTTCGATGCGCCCATCCTCCAGGCGATGTACCTGGACAAGCCGCTGCGCGACCACACCCTGCTTCAGGCCATCTGCCGCACGAACCGCACCTACGGCGACAAGAAGACCCACGGGCTCATCGTGGACTACCTGGGCGTGTTCGACGACGTCGCCAAGGCACTGGAGTTCGACGAGAAGGGGTTCCGCGACGTGGTGTCGAACATCGCCGGGCTGAAGGACCAGCTCGGTGAGGCCGTCCAGAAGTGCCTCGCCTTCTTCCCCGGCGTGGACCGCACCCAGACGGGCTACGAGGGCCTGATGGCTGCCCAGGAGTGCCTGCCCAACAACGATGTGCGCGACACCTTCGCGGCCGAGTTCAGCGTCCTTGGCAAGCTGTGGGAGGCCATCTCTCCCGATCCTATGCTGCTGGCGTTCGAGACCGACTACCGCTGGCTGTCGCAGGTCTACGCGTCGGTCCAGCCCACCTCGGGGACGGGCAGACTCATCTGGCACGCCCTTGGGGCGAAGACGATCGAGCTCATCCACCAGAACGTCCACGTCGAGGCCGTGCGCGACGATCTGGAGACCCTGGTCCTCGACGCCGGGCTATTGGAAGCGGTGATGGGCTCACCAGACCCGAAGAAGAAGGGGAGGGAGCTCGAGCTCAAGCTCACCGCGCGGTTGAGGAAGCATATGGGCCAGCCGCGCTACAAGATGTTGTCCGATCGCCTCGAGGCGCTGAAGGAGCGGCACGAGCGCGGGTTGCTCAACAGCATCGAATTCCTCAAGCAGCTCCTGGAACTGGCGCGCGACGTCGTCGCCGCCGAGCGTGACATCCCGGTCGAGGAGGACGAGGACCGGGGCAAGGCGGCGCTCACCGAGCTCTTCAAGCAGGTGAAGAACGGAAAGACGCCGGTGGTCGTCGAGCGGGTGGTCACCGATATCGACGAAATCGTGCGGCACGTGCGCTTTCAAGGCTGGCAGCAGACGAGCGCGGGCGAGCGTGCGGTGAAGCAAGCGCTCCGTAGGACGCTCCTGAAGTACCAGCTCCACCAGGACGATTCCCTGTTCGAAAAGGCATACGGATACGTACGGCAGTACTACTGACCCTCGGACAAGCGCCCCACCGTCAGCGCGGACTCGGAGTGAGCGAACAGGAGAACCGTGTGCTCAGCCCTCGGAGAGGGCGCGTTCGGGGTGGGCCTCGGCGGAGGAGCGGGTGGCCTGGTAGAGGCGGTGGGCCTCCTCGGCGGACACGCCGCGCAGGAAGTAGGCGCGGGCGGCGGTGCCGATGGCGAGGGTGCCGGCGAAGGCCACGGCGCCGGAGACGACATTGCCGGCGCCGGGGAAGACGAATTTGACGAGGGCGCGAGCGGCCTCGCGGAGGGCGAAGGCGGCGCCAACGTTGACGCCGAGGGCGGTGAGGAACTCCCCGGAGGCCTTGAAGTCGAGCTGGCGGCCGGAGATCCACCCGATGCCGGCGACGAGGCTGAGCTGGGCGGAGGTGATGGGGATGATGTCGGCGACGGGGATGGGGACGAAGGCAACGCCCATGCAGAGCGAGGCCATGGCGCGGGTGAGGGTCGTGGCGAGCTCCTCCTGGAGGGTGCGCACGCGCGTCACGCGGGCGAGGACGAGCCGGCCCTGCTCGGGCAGCTCGCGAAACAGCACCTGGGCGAGCTCGCCCAGCCTCCATCTCTCGTCCGAGCGGATGCTGCCATCCGGGCGCCAGGACAGGTAGGTGGAGACGCCGAGGACGGAGACGAGCTCGCCGCGCAGCTCGGCGCGGGAGCGGAGCTTCTCCCGGAGCTGACGCTCGACGGCCTCGACGTGGCGGAGCTTCTCCTGGAGCTCGGTGGGGTCCTGCGCGTCGGGGTGGTGGAGGTCGGTGCGCTTGGGCTCGAGCAGGTCGCAATGGGTGGCGACGCCGATGAGGGGAGGGCGCACGCCGTGGGCCTGCTCGACGGCGGAGGCGATCTGCGTCAGGACCTCGAGGTCGGCGTCGATGGCGGAGTCGACCTCGGAGGCCTTGATGAGGAAGAGGAGGGCGTCGGGGGCCTTGCGGCGGACCTCGGCGAGGATGGAGTCGAGGGGCGTGTCGGCGGCATCGGCCTCCTCGGGGCGGGAGCCCTCCTGGAGGCCGCGGGTATCGAGGATGGAGAGGGTGCCGAGCTCGCCCTGGACGTCGAACCAGCGGCCCTGGCCGGTCTGGGCCTTGACGTGGCCGACCTCGGCGACGCGGGCACCGAAGAAGGCGTTGATGAGGGAGGACTTGCCGGCGCCGCGGCGGCCCACGAGGACGAGGTTGGGCGAGCGTTGTTCGAGCAGCAGGGCGCGCAGGTGGGCGATCTTCTGGCGGATGTCCCGGGCAAGCGGATCCGGGACACGGTCCAGCAACTCCTCGAGCCGGCGGACCGTCTCGGAGATTTCGAAGAACGTGGGTTCGTTGGGGGCGGCCATGGCTCCGCTCTGAAGATGGCCATGACCGACTCGGGCCCGCCGCCCTGCCGACCGCCTGAGCCCCAGGCATTCCGGCGGTGCAGGTGCTTGCTCCACTGGCTGCTCTGGGTCGAGGTGGGGCCTACCCGAAGCCACCAGCCTCCAGGCGCCTCCAGGAGCAGGTGTGGCCAGGAACTGGAGGGGTTGGGTAGCATCCGCGCTGCGATGCGAACCCAAGCCGTCGAGATGCGGGACGAGGCGCGGCCCCTACGAGTGCAGGACTACGAGGATCTGGCGCGTGCGCGCATGGAGCCCTCCACGTGGGACTACCTGCAGGGCGGCAGTGACGATGAGGTGACGCTGCGGGCCAACCGCGAGGCGTTCGCCCGGCTGCACTTGCGGCCCCGCGTGCTGGTGGACGTGTCGCGCTGCGAGCTGTCCACCCAGGTGGCGGGCACCCCCATGGCCATGCCCCTCCTGGTGGCTCCCATGGCCTACCACCGCCTGGCCGATCCGGAGGGCGAGGTGGCGACCGCGCGAGGGGCGGGGGCCGCGGGCGTTCCCCTGGTGGTGAGCACCTTCTCCAGCCGCACCCTGGAGGAGGTGGCCGCCGCCGCCCAGGGGCCGCTCTGGTTGCAGGTGTACTGCTTCCGCCGCCGCGAGGTCACCGCGGCCCTGCTGCGCCGCGCCGAGGCCGCTGGCTACCGGGCCCTGGTGCTCACCGTCGATGCTCCCCGCCTGGGCCGACGCGAGCGCGACCTGCGCAACGGTTTCGGGCTGCCTCCCCACGTGCAGGCCGCCAACTTCGCCCACGAGCTGACCGCCACCCTCTCCACCCGCGAGCAAGGCAGCTCCGGCATCGCCCGCCACGCCCAGGAGGCCTTCGATACCTCCATGAGCTGGGAGGTCGTGGAGTGGGTGCGCTCCGTGTCCCGCTTGCCCTTGCTGCTCAAGGGCGTGCTCACCGCGGAAGATGCCGCCCGTGCCGCCTCGCTGGGCGTGGACGGAGTCATCGTCTCCAACCATGGAGGCCGGCAACTGGACGGCGCCATCTCCGCGCTGGAGGCGCTGCCCGAGGTGGTGCGGGCCGTGGGGGGCCGCTGTGAGGTGCTGATGGACGGTGGCATCCGCCGGGGCACGGACGTGCTCAAGGCCCTCGCCCTGGGCGCCCGGGCCGTGCTCGTGGGCCGTCCCGTCTTCTGGGGCCTGGCCGCCGCGGGGGAGCAGGGCGTCAGCCACCTCCTCTCCCTCCTGCGCGAGGAGCTGGAGTTGGCCATGGCCCTGGCTGGACGTCCCACCGTGAAGGACATCGACGCGTCCCTCGTCTACCGTCCTTGAGCGGTGGACCCGTGGCCCGGTGCCCGAGCCTGGTCAGGCTCGGGCTGTCCGGTCAGGACGTCACCCCGCCTCGAGTGCGCGTGCGTCCCGCTCCTCCACCACTGACTTGATCAGCCTGGCCAGGCGGGACACGCCCTCTTCGATCTTCGCCGGCGTGAGGTAGCTGCAGGAGAGCCTGAGCTCGTATTCGCCACCGGTGCCCAGGTAGAAGTACCTCATCGGTGTCCAGATGACCTGGTGGTTGCGCGCGGACTGCTCGAGCAGGGCCTCGTCCGCCTCAATCGGCAGCTTCACCACGAGGAAGAAGCCACCGTCTGGGACGTTCCACGTCACGCCGCGCGCCCAGGCCTCGCTTCTCGGGAAGTAGCGCTCCAGGGCCTGGAGCGTCGCGTCCATGTTCTCCTTGTAGAAGCGGATCGCCTCGTGGTTCGCCTCCAGGAGACTGCAGTCGTTCATCACCAACATGCCGCCGATGATGGCCTGGCAGATGGACGACGTGTTCACGGACAGCATGCTCTTGATCTTCGAGAACTCCTCCGCCAGCAGGTGCTGGTCGCCCGCGGGGCCGACGACCCGCTGGTCCGCCACGGCGTAGCCCACGCGCAAGCCCGGGAAGGCGGACTTCGAGAACGAGCCCAGGTAGATGACCCGTCCCTTGTCATCCATCGACTTGAGGGTGGGCTTGCGAGGCCCCTCCCGGAAGAAGAAACCGTAGGGGTTGTCCTCGATGATGAGCATGCCGGCGCGCTCGGCGATCTCCAGCAGGCGCTGGCGCGCGGGCTCCGGGAGGCTCCGCCCCGACGGGTTGGCGAAGTCCGCGACGAGGTAGAGCGCCCGGGGCTGCTTTCCTTCCGCTCGGAGCGCTTCCACCGTCCGCTCGAGCTCCTGCAGATCCAGGCCATCCTCGCGCTCGGCCACCGGAACGACTTCGATGTTCAGCAGCTTGGCCGCGCCGGTGATGCCGATGTAGCAAGGCATGCCCACCAGCAGGACATCGGTGGGCTTCGCGAACAGCGCGCGCAAGGAGATGAACATCCCCTCCTGGCAGCCCACCGTGACGACGATGGACTCGGGAGCTGCCTTGATGCCCTCGTCCTTCTCCAGCATCCGCGCGATCAGGCCATGGATCTGTCCGTTGGTCCGGCCGTATTGGAACAGGTTGGTCCGGATCTGCGCCTCGGTGAGCCCCTGTTGCTGCCCGAGATGACGGATGTACGCGTCGAGATACGTCGTGAGCTGCTGGGTATCGTAGAACTTCTCGTTCGGCCTGCCCGGGGCGAACGAGATCGCATCCGGAAAGCGGATCGCGACCTCATTCAAGAAGTTCATGACGTCCAGGGTCGGATCCGTCAAGGACGGGTGCAGCGCGTCTTGGAGCAGCATGGCGAGGGCTCTATCCCTCCATCTTCTTGCGCAGGCTCAGGGGACGCATGTCCGTCCACACCTGCTTGATGTGCTCGAGGCACTCGGCCTTCGGGCCCTGCTTGCCCGCGTCCTTCCAGCCGGGGGCGTTCTCCCGGTCCGCCGGCCAGATGGAGTACTGCTCCTCGTGGTTCACCACGACCTTGTAGACAGTCGTGTCCTCATGCTCGCTCATGGTGGTCCGCTCTCTGTGGGGGAGGATGGGACGGCTGGGTCCCACTTCCAAGCGTAGCCGAAGCGGACCCGGTGGCGAAACCCGGCCAGGAACCCGGCACCTCGGGATGAAACTGTTTTGCGTTTAAACCCACCTCTACTGGAAATTTGCCAATAAGTTGTCGTATCCTTCTTTCCGGGCTGGAGGAGAGCACATGGTTTTCACGGATCTGGAGTACATCGAGCTTTACGTTGATGACGCGGACCAGTCGGCGCTCTTCTACATCTCCACCTTCGGGTACCGGGTCGTGGCCGAGGCGGGGCCCGAGACGGGGCTGTCCGGCCTGCGCTCGCTGATGCTGCAGCAGGGCCGCTCCCGCGTGGTGCTCACCTCGTCGCTGAGCGAGGAGGGCTTCGTGGCCGACTTCGTGCGCAAGCATGGGGACGGGGTGCGGGACATCGCCCTGCGCACGCCGGATGCGGAGGCGGCGTTCCGGGAGGCGGTGCGGCGTGGCGCCCAGCCGGTGCGCGAGCCCGAGGTGTTCACGCGCGGCGCCAGCCGGGTGGTGCGGGCCACGGTGGCGACGATGGGGGACGTGGTGCACTCCTTCATCCAGCGCGTGGGGCCGGAGTCGGAGCTGCTCCCGGGTCTCTTCCGGCCGGCGGAGAACTTCCCGCTGCCGGTGGTGGAGCCCTTTGCCTCCCTGGATCACGCCGCCATCTGCCTGGAGCGCGGGACGCTGGAGAGCACGGTGCGCTTCTACGTGCAGGTGCTCGGCTTCCACCTGTCCCACGAGGAGAACATCCGCACGGAGTACAGCGGGATGAACTCGCGGGTGGTGCAGACCGCCAACGGCCGCGTGTGCTTCCCGTTGATGGAGCCCATCTCCGGGGTGCGCCGCGGGCAGATCGATGACTTCCTGGAGAACAACCAGGGCCCGGGCGTGCAGCACCTCGCCCTGCTCACGGACGACATGACCGCTTCCCTCCGCGCGCTGCGCGCCCGCGGCGTGGAGGTGCTCGACGTCCCCGCGGCCTACTACGAGGCGCTGGAGTCGCGCGTGGGGCAGGTGGAGTTGGATCTGCCCACCCTGCGCTCGCTCAACGTGCTGGTGGATCGCGACGACACCGGCATCCTGCTGCAGGCCTTCACCCGCTCGAAGCACCAGCGGCGCACGCTCTTCTTCGAGGTCATCGAGCGCCAGGAGTCGAGCGGCTTCGGTGGTGCCAACATCCGCGCCCTCTTCGAGGCCGTGGAGCGCGAGCAGGCCAGGCGCTGAAGTCCCTCGAGGAAGCCGTGGCCCGGCCCCGCCGGGTCCCACGACAGGGCTGAGCTTCTCCTCCCGCCCGCGCCGGCACCCGGCGCGGGCGTTTTCGTTGCTCCCGCGGCCGCCGCGCTAGAGGAACATCTCCGCGTGGCCGTAGGGCAGGCTGGAGGCGATGCCGTGCTCGGTGCAGTAGGCCATCAGCTTGCGCGCCTCGACGAGCTGCGGCGCGTTCTCGTGGTAGCCCAGCACCATGATGTGGCCCAGCCACGGCTCGCGGCCCATGGCGTAGATGTGGAGCTGCTTGGGCTTGAGCCGCCGGACGATCTCCTGGCCCCTCTCGGAGTTGGAGCCGTTGAGCCGCCGCGACTGGTCCATCTTGCGCGGCAGCGGCGTGGGCATCAGCGGCCCGTACAGCCAGCTGAGCGGGCCGCCCTCGGACTCCATGCCCAGGAAGAGCACGTCGATGTCACCTACCATCGCGTGGACGTGATCGTACAGCCGCGGCTCGATGGCGTTGGAGTCCGCGGCCATCAGCATGGACTTGCCCTGGAGCTGCACCAGGTGGGCGATCTTCGACTGGATGTTGAGGTCGGCGTGCTCGCCGATGAAGGGCAGGCCGGTGATGGCGCCACCCGGTACCGGCATGGAGTCCATCTCGCTGAGGGCCACCACGTTCTTGAAGCCGAGCTTCTGCAGCATCAGCTTGAGCGAGGGATCCGCGAGCCCACCGCCCGCCGCGGCGGGCACCACCACGGTGCCGATGCGCTGGCGCAGTTGCAGCAGCGTCTCGAACATCAGGTGATCCGCGTGGCCGTGGGTGATGAGCGCGTAGTCGATGCGCTCCGGCAGATCCGCGTGGGTGTAGCGGCGGAAGTCACTGGGGAAGTCGTAGCTGACGACGGGATCCGTGAGGATGGTCACGTCGCGCGTCTCGATGAGCACGCAGGCATGGCCGAAGTAGCGCAGGCGCACGCCGTCTCCGTCGTACTTCGGCGCGGGGCGCGGGGCCTCCTCGGTGAAGAAGGTGGAGAACACCTCGGCGTCCTTGGCGGACAGGCCCAGCTCCTCGCGGATGGGCTCCACGGGGCCGGGCGTGCGACGCATGGCGAAGAGCCGGTCGATGGCCTCGTGGCGGAAGGGCATGCGCACGTGCAGGGTGTTCGCGTCGGAGTCGAGCCGCGGCGTGCTGAACACGTACGGCCGGGCGTCGCCCTGCAGCAGCCGGAAGGACAGGCTCTGCGCGTTCTCCTTGTAGTGCGGACCCCCGTAGAGCAGCGCCTCGAAGAAGCGCGCCGTGGCCCGGTTGTTCAAGTCGTACGTCAGCTCCACGTACCCCTGGAGGATGTCCGGAACCTTCCGGTACAGCTCCTCGAGCGAGTGGCCGTTGGAGGGGGCCAGCAGCTTGTCCAGCTCCGCCACCGCCTGGGCGAAGCGCATCGTGGACTCCTGCTCCTTGAGGGTGCGCTCCAACAGTTCCTTGACCTCGCCCACCCGATCGACGCCGTAGTTGAGGTACGGGCCGCCCGCCAGTGCCGGGTTCTTCAACGCGGCCACGTGGATGGCCGGGTTGGCCACGAAGGACTGCATGATCTTCACGTGGTGGTTGGCCACGTAGAGCGGCGCGGTCGCGGGCGTGATGAGGTAGTACCACGCGTACCACTGGTTATAGAGCGGTTCGACGGCGACGTTCTGCTTCAGGTACAGCGAGGGCTGGGACATGCGTGTTCCTCGGGCCTCGGGGGGGCTCCAGAGACGCGGAAAAAGTATCACGGCGGCCCCGCCGCGAGGCGGGGCAGGCGAGCTAGAAGGCGGTGCCTACCTCGAGCAGGCCGAGCTGATAGGACAGGCCCAGCCCTGGCAGGTCGCTCCCCACGCCCACGCCCAGCTCCAGCAGCGACATCTGCAGGCCCTGGTGGGTGAAACGCAGGGGCGCGACGCTCACCCCGAGCGCCATCGCGAGCTTCCCCACCGGCGTCGGGTGCTCGGGCGTCAGGAAGGCGAGGCGATCCCCGAAGAAGCTGGTGAGCGTGAGGAGCACGGCCGGGGTGTAGGTACCGGAACGCTGCACGCCGGCGCCCAGCCGCAGCACGCCCACATTGCCCAGCATCATCAGGTAGCTCAGGTCGGCCTGGAGGATGAAGCGCTCGTGCAGGGTGTCGCGCAATCCCACGCCGGCGCCCGCGCCCCCCGTGGTCCTCGCATCCGAGAGGTACGCCAGCGCGCCCGCGCGGCTATAGAACGTGAACTGGTGCTCTCGGGGGCCCGGCTCCTGCGCGGGCACCTCCTGGGCACGGGCTCCTCCGGCGGCGAACAGCACCAGGACACAGGCCAGGAGCCCTACGAACCTCGAGCGCTTCATCGCGGGCCTCCTGCCCAGTAGGCGAGGGTGGCGGCGGAGAGCTGCACCGTGCGCCGGTAATAGGCGGGATTGAGCGTGTCCACCGTGTCCGTGGGCTGGTGATAGTTGCGGTTGCGGAAGTTGGCGGTGTCGGTGAGGAAGATCGCCTCATGGCCCGTGAGCCAGAAGGGCGCGTGATCGCTGCGCAGCAGGTTCCCCGTGAGGGGCGAGGTGCCATCCCGCGGCGCGATGATGGGAGTGACCTTCGCGAGCTTCAGGGCGTTGTTGAGCGCGAAGAGCTCGGAGACGCGCTGGCTGGAGGTGTCGTTGCCGAACACGGCCAGGAAGTCGCCGGTGCTGGGAGCGGGCAGGCCCGGCAGCGACTGCTGGGTGCCCTCCTGGGTGTCGTAGTAACCGATGCAGTCGAAGACCATCGAGGCCACGATGCGCTCGGGCCCGGTGTACTCCCCGATGTAGCGGGAGCTGCCGACGAGCCCGAACTCCTCCATGTCGAAGCCGACGAAGCGCACCGTCCGATCGAACTTGTATTGCGACAGGACGCGGGCGATCTCCAGCAGCGCCGCCACGCCCGAGCTGTTGTCGTCCGCCCCATCGTAGAAGGCGTCATAGTGCGCGCCGACCAGCACGACCTCCTGGGGCCGCGTGACGCCCGGGAGCTCCGCGATGACGTTGGAGGTGGGGAAGGGCGTGGTGGCGGACTCGTTGCGCCGCACGCTCAGGCCGAGCTCCTGGAAGCGCTCCTGCAGGAGCGCCGCGGCCTTCTCCCGCGTGAGGTGGCAGACCACCTCGTGGCGCGAGCGCTGATCCTCGGTGAGCCACGCGCAGCCCAGCGGGGTGTCCTCCTGGTGCGCCTTCACCACCTCGGAGAGCGTGCCCATCAACCGCTCCTCATTCACCTGGGCGGCCACCTGCGCCAACTGCTCCAGGCGGGCGCCCTCCAGCACCGGCCGGGAGCAGGACAGCACCCCGAGGAGCGCGGCTCCCGCCAGACCCACCTTCGTGACTCGACGTGACGCGCTCATAGCACCACCCCCGCCCGCACGAGCCCCAGCTGGGTGCGGACCGCCTGACCGAAGAAGGGCACGCTGGTGCCCAGGTGCAGCTCCAGTGCGCTCAGGATGACCGGACCGAAGTGGAAGCGCAGCGGGGCCGCGACGAACGCCACGTACGCCGGGGTCATCCGCGCGTCCTCCAGGGCATTCATCTCCACCGGGAGCACGATCCTCGACTTGAAGAGCTTCGCGAAACCGCTCACCCCCAACTCGGGGCCCAACGCCGGCTCCCACGGGCCCAGCCGCGCCGACAGTTGCGCCTGGACGAAGACCTCCAGGGGAAGGTTCGTGCTCGTCACCGGCCAGCCGGTCCTCAAGCCGCCCCCCAGGCGCAGGGCGCGCCAGAGTCCCTCGCCCGCGAAGCGCCGGTGATACGCCACCTCGAGGGTGGTGATGGGCGCCGAGGGCCGTTGGAAGGAGGTGTAGGAGAAGTTTCCTGCGCCCAGGGTGAGCTCGTGCCCCGCCTGTGCCAGCGCGGGAGGGGCGAGCAGGGCCAGGCTCGCCACGAGACATCTGAAGAGAGAGGTGTTCATGGATTGAAGGCTGGCAGCCAACCTAGCACGGCTTCCTGCTGACCCGTGTACCAGCGTAGGCTTCCCGGAGCGCCTCGAACCCGTGAGGAACCCGGATGGCCGGACCCAATCTGTACCTGAAGCAGAATGTCGCCGTGGAGCCGCTGTACAACCAGTGGTACGCGTGGTGGTACCTGATCGCCCCGGCGACCTCGCCCATGTTCGTGGCGAACCTGCATGTGAAGATCATGCAGTCCTTCGTCACCAACCCGGCGCTTCACGTGAATGCGCTGAAGAACCCGGCGTTGATGGGGGGCCCCTACATCAACTACGGCGCGCAGCGGGCCCCGGACGTCAAGCAGTTGCTGGAGCGCACCCTCAAGGAGCAGGCCTCCAGCCTCCAGTTCGCGCAGGCGCTCGTGGACCTGGACAAGGTCCTGCAGACCGCCTCCACGGGCTTCTCGCTGGACGAGGTGTACCGGCAGGTGCCGGACATCCTCCAGGGATACGTGGAGCTGACGTACGACCTGAACAACCGGGCCTCGCCGCGCTTCATCGAGCCGCTGCTCTACCGCAGCCCCCACTACAAGGAGTCCTCGCAGAGCCTGTCGTTCCGGGTGGTGGACAAGGACTCGCGCCCCTACGTCTTCAGCACGCCCCGGCTGGACGATGACGACACCCTCCACGTGCGTGTGCCCTTCCGCCACGAGGCCATCGACCAGCTCTTCTCCATGCGGCTGGAGCCCGGCCCCGTGGCGCCCGTGAGCGAGGCCCTGGGCCTGCAGGGCGCGGACGCGGAGAAGTTCGCCACCTTCTTCACCGACCAGGCCCCCCGTCCGCCCCAGCGCTACGAGGGCGAGGGCGTCCGGGTGCGCTACTTCGGCCACGCCTGCGTGCTGCTCGAGTCCCGCGAGGTCAGCATCATGACCGACCCCGTGGTCAGCTACGACTTCCAGTCCGATCTCAAGCGCTTCACGCACGCGGACCTGCCCCCGCGCATCGACTACGTGCTCATCACCCACGGCCACGCCGATCACCTGATGTTCGAGACGCTGTTGCAGCTGCGCAACCGCATCGGCACCGTGGTCGTCCCCGCCAGCAACGGCGGCTCCCTGGCCGATCCCTCCCTGCGGCTGCTGCTGCAGAAGATCGGCTTCAAGCGCGTGGTGGAACTCGGTGAGTTGGATGAGCTGGAGGTCCCCGGCGGGCGGATCGTGGGCGTGCCCTTCTTCGGCGAGCACTGCGATCTCAACATCCGCGCCAAGCTGGCCCACCTGGTCCAGCTCGAGGGCAAGTCCATGCTGATGGCCGCGGACTCCAATGCCATCGAGCCGCGCATGTACGACCATGTCCATGCGGCCATGGGGAAGATCGACGCGCTGTTCCTCGGCATGGAGTCCGAGGGCGGACCGATGAGCTGGATGTACGGGCCGCTGCTCGTCACCCCGCTGCCGCGCAAGCTGGATCAGTCGCGGCGGCTCAACGGCTCCAACGCCGAGCGCGCCATCGAGATCGTCAAGCGGCTCGGCCCCCAGCACGTCTACGTCTACGCCATGGGCTGCGAGCCCTGGCTGGGCCACGTGATGTCCATGGGCTACCACGAGAACTCGCCGCAGCTCGTCGAGTCGCGCAAGCTCCTCGAGTACTGCCGCGGCAAGGGGCTGACGGCGGACCGGCCGTACGCCCAGGCCGAGCTCTTCCTGTAGCCGGCGCCGGGAGCGGGGAACTCAGGCCGCCACCCTGGGCTTGGCCGCCTCGCGCGTCGAGGCCCCGAGCGCCAGTTGCTCGAGGGCCTCGAGGGCCGGAGCGCTGTCGCGCAGCCGCTGGATCTCCTCGGCCACCTGCTTCAGCCGCTCGCGCAGGGCCTGGTCCTTCAGCAGGGCCTCCAGGCGCTCGCGGATGGCCTCCGGGGAGGAGCGCGTCCGGGGCAGGTGATAGGCGAGCCCCCGCGCCTCGGCCAGTTGGGCGTTGAGCGGCTGGTCGGAGAAGAGGGGGATGATGAGCATGGGCACCCCATGCTGGAGCGCCCGGCCCATCGTGCCCAGGCCGCCATGCGTCACCACCGCGGACACCTGGGGGAAGACCTGCTCGTGCGGCACGAAGCGCTCCAGGCGGATGTGCGGCCCCAGGCCCTCGGGCACCCTGCGGGCCCCCGCCGTGGTGGCCAGCACCGGCACCCCCATCGGCGCCACGCCCTCGAGCACCCGGCGCAGCAGACCTCCATCGCCGCCCACGGTGGTGGTGCTCACCAGCACCGTGCCGGGCTCGAGCGGCGGCAGCTCCGCCGTGGACCGAGGCGCCCCGCCATTGAAGGCCGTGGTCCCCGCGAAGAGCTGGTTGCCGCGCAGGGCGAGCCCCTCGAGCAGGCACTGGGGCGCCATGACGAGGTTGAGCTGGTGTGAGGCATTCGTCTGGAAGATCTCCGCTTGCCCGTCCGGGCGGGGGGGGAGGCCGAGCGAGGCGCGCACCCGGCGCAGCGGCAACAGCACGTCCGTCAGGACGTGCGCCAGCCCCGGCACGTGGCGCGCCCACCGGGCCAGCGGCAGGGTCCGCAACAGCAGCGGCAGGCCCTGGGCGTCGATGACTCCACCGACGTTGCTGGCACTGACGCCGGGGATGCCCACCCGCTCGGCTGCATAGCCCGCGCCGAAGGCGGCGAAGTCATACACCAGGCAGTCGGCCCGCTCGCGGCGCAGCAGGGGCTCGAGCTCCTCGACGAAGTCCCGGGCGTTGTCCAGCAGGGCGCGCCTGAAGCTCCACAGCATGTAGAGGTAGTGGAGCAGCGGCGAGAGTCCGGCCCAGCGTGGCGCCGCCTTCTCCGCCTCCTCCAGCCGCTCCTTCATCTCCCGGTAGCGCTGGTAGGGCACCAGCTCCGCTCCAGCCGCTTCCACCTGGGCTCGCGCCGAGGGCGCGGTGAAGACCAGCACCCGGTGCCCTCGCGATACCAGCCCCTGGGCCAGGTCGAGTACGCGCGTCAGATGCCCCATCATGGTCGACGAGGTCATCACAAAGCTGGCCTTGGGCCGACCGTCGGGGGGGGCCGCGGAGGTCTGCATCCTGGTGCTCCTTTAAAAAATGAGCACCAGGATAAAGCTGGATAACCAGTTAGAAACGGCACTGCGGTGAAGTGTTATAAATCTGACTTCACCGGGTTTCCCTCACGAGGCCAGTTGCTGGCCTCCGGAAGGAGCGGACTCCGCCGCGGGGAGCAGCTTGCCGGACTCGAGGTGAAGCACCCGGTCCGCGACGTGGAAGTACCGGTCGTCGTGGCTGATGGCCAGCACCGTCTTGCCGGCGCGCTTCAGCTCCGGCAGCAACTCCTTGTAGAAGACCTCCTTGAAGATGGGATCCTGGTCCGCGCCCCACTCGTCGAAGAGGAAGATGGGACGGTCCTCGAGCCACGCGGTGAGCAGCGCCAGCCGCTTGCGCTGCCCCTGGGACAGCTCGGTGGTGGACAGGGTGCCGTCGTCGTGGATCTTCACCTTGTGGTCGAGGTGGAGCCGCTCCAGGTACTGGCGGGCCTTGGGCACCAGGCCGGCGGGGGCGAGCCCCATCAGGGACTCGAAGAGGTGGAAGTCGGAGAACACCGTCGAGAAGCACTGGCGGTAGCGCTCCCGGTCCTGCTCGGTGATGGGGACGCCATTGAGCCGCACCTCCCCGGACTCCGGCGAGTACAGTCCGGTGAGCAGCTTGGCGAGCGTCGTCTTTCCGCTGCCATTGCCTCCCACCAGGAAGACCAGCTCGCCCTTGTCGAGCGTCAGGGAGATGGGCCCCAGGGTGAAGCGGCTGTCCTCGCGCTCGCGGTGGTAGGAGTGGGTGATGTCGATCAACTCCAGACGGGTGAAGGACGTGCTCGCGGGGAGCAGGGCACCGAGGCTGTCCTTGGGGTCCTCGCTCAGCTTGGAGATCTGCTCGACCTTGCGCAGCGCCACACCGCCTCGGCCGAGGTAGGGGATGTTGCTCATGAGCCCGTCCAGCGGCTGCTGCAGGTACAGGACGGTGAGCGTGTAGCCCACCAGCGTGCCGCTGCTGTTCGCTCCGTCCACGGGGAGCACGAAGAGCAGCAGCCCGATGAAGCCGAAGTACAGGAACATCGCCCAGCTGCTGGTGGCGGCGAAGATGTTGAAGCAGTAGGTGTTGAGGCGCCGCATCGCCGAGGTGGTCACGCCGAGCGACTCCTTCAGGAAGGCCTCCCGCCGGCCGGGGTGCAGCTTGAGCTCCTTGACGCCGTGGATGACGGAGCTGAGGTGCTTGTAGAGCGTGTCCTGCGTGTCGCGGGCCGCCCGGAGCGAGCCCATCGCCCGTGTGATGGGCAGCCGATACGACAGGAACCCCACCACGCCGAAGGCGAGCAGTGCCAGGAAGACGTGCGGCGAGAGCCAAGCCAGGTAGGACAGACAGCCGACGATGATGGCGGCGTTGATGAAGATGTGGGGGATGCACAGCAGGCTGTTGCTGATGACGAGGACATCTTCCGTCAGCACCGCCAGCAGGCGATGACCCCCGGCCTCCTCCAGCCGGCGCAGCGGGGCCGCGAGAATCCGCCGGACCAGCTCCTCGCGCAGCTCCTGGAGCACGCCCTGCTGGAGATTGTTCAGGATGGTCTGCGAGGCCACCCGGGTCACCAGCGCCAACAGCCCGAAGCCGAGGAAGCGCACGGCGGCGCTGGCTGGCGGATTGCCCGCCAGCACGGCGTTGATGAGCGAGATGAGCCCCGCGCTACCGGCACCGGAGAGCAACCCGCAGAGCACCGCGAGCGCGAAGCCCCACTTCGAACCGCGTAAGAAGAAAGTGATCAGATTCATGCGCTTTTCCCGTCCTTGACGAAGCCCGGCGCCTGGTGGGCTCTCGCGAGGCATTCCTTCAACCGCTCGGCCAGCTTCTGGACGTGGGGTCGCTGCAACAGGGTGTAGTGTTCTCCGGGCAGCTCATGCTGCTCCACCCGGGTGGCCAGGGTCCCCCAGCCGTGGTTCGCGTCCTCGCCCTCCGCCAGGGGCCGATCGCCGGCCCGCAGCAGGGTGACCGTGCCCGAGTAGGGCTTGGGGCGGTACTGGAACGAGGCCCGGAGGTTGCTCTCGAAGACGCGGAAGAGCGCCCGGAACTCCTCCGCCTCCGCGCCCGGAGCGATGAGGCCGGCCGTGCGGCCCTGCTCCAGCAGCGCCTCCAGCAGGGCCTCCGGCGCCAGCTCCGAGAGGTTCTCCGGAAGCTGGAGCTCCATTCCGGCGGTGCGGAACAGATCCCAGGCGAAGTGCATGGCGATGCGGGACACCTCCGCCTCGCTGGCGTCGCCATCCTGGTGGGGCCTGGAGTCGATGAGCGCCAGCAACTCCACCTGCTCGCCCGCGCGCTGGAACTGCCGCGCCATCTCGTAGGCCACCACGCCGCCCAGCGACCAGCCACCGAGCAGGTAGGGACCCGTGGGCTGCACGGTGCGCAGGGCCTCGATGTAGTACGCGGCCATCTCCTCGATGGTGCCCAGGGGCGGCTGCTCTCCCTTCAGACCCTGCGCCTGCAGCGCGTAGAGCGGCTGATCGGGGCCCAGCTGCCGCGCCAGCTCGGCGTAGCAGAGGACGTTGCCGCCCACCGGGTGGACGAGGAAGAAGGGCCGTGCGCTCCCCGTGCGCCGCAGGGGCACCAGCGGCGACCAGGGTCCGGACTCCTCCTCCTGCCGCAGCAACCGCGCGAGGTGCTGGATCGTCGCCTCCTGGAACAGCGCGGTCAGCGGGAGGCTCCTTCCGGTGAGCTCGCGGATCCTCGCCATGAGGCTCACCGCCAGCAGCGAGTGGCCACCCAGCTCGAAGAAGTTGCTCCGCACGCCCACCGGCTGGACGCCGAGCAGCTCCTCCCAGATGTGCACCAGCATCGCCTCCAGGGCATCACGCGGCGGGACGAAGTCCGGACCGATCACGCCACTGGCCTCCGGAACGGGGAGGGCCTTGCGGTCGACCTTGCCGTGGGTGGTGAGGGGCAGTGCGTCCATGGCCATGAAGACCGAGGGCAGCATGTACTCGGGCAGGTGCTGGGAGAGGAAGGCGCGCAGGGCGCTGGCCTCCGGCTGGTGGCCCTCGTGGGCGGCGACGTAGGCCACCAGGCGCTCGGGGCTGTTGCCGTCCTTGCGCACCAGCACCGCAGCCTGCTTCACCTGTGGGTGCTGAGCCAGGGAGGACTCGATTTCACCCAGCTCGATGCGGAAGCCCCGCAGCTTCACCTGGTGGTCGATGCGGCCGAGGTACTCCAGCTCCCCGTTGGCCAGGTAGCGCACCAGGTCGCCGGTGCGGTAGAGGCGGGCACCGGGCTGGGAGCTGAAGGGGTTGGGGACGAATTTCTCGGCCGACAGCTCCGGACGGCCATGGTAGCCGCGAGCCAGGCCAGCGCCGCCAATGTACAGCTCACCGGGCACGCCCACGGGGGTGGGCTGCATGCGCGCGTCGAGCACGTAGGTGCGCACGTTGAGCAGGGGCCGGCCGATGGTGGGCGCGGAGGGAGCGCCGCGCACGGGCCGCACGGTGGCGTCCACGGTGCACTCGGTGGGGCCGTAGACGTTGAAGCACGCGATGCGCGGGTGCTGGGAGAGGGTGGCCCAGGTGGCCTCGTCCACGGCCTCGCCACCCACGAGCACGCGCTCGGGAGTCCAGGTGCCGGTGGCGCCCAGGCCCTCGGCGAGCATGAGGCGCAGCAGCGAGGGGGTGCAGTCGAGCACCTGCACGCGGTGGCGCTCCAGGTAGCCGAGCATGAGGCGCGGGTCGGCGCGGGCCTCCTCGGGGATGACGCACAGCGTGTGGCCGTGGGCCAGCTGGATGAGCTGCTTGACCGAGCCGTCGAAGGCCAGGGGCGCATTCACGCTCACCCGCAGGGAGTCCTCCACCCCGGCGTACACCGTCTGCTTGAGGGCGGCGAGCAGGTTGACCACGGAGGCGTGCTGAATCATCACGCCC
>DASQMW010000034.1:0-8934 GCA_035645295.1 Archangium sp. | reverse complement strand
GCCCACGAGCACCTGCGCCTCCCCGAGCTTCTTGCGCGGCAGCCACTGCCCTCCCAGGTTTCGCACCAGCACCTCTCCCAGGTACGCGCCCACCGCGGGCACCGCGTGCTCGTCGATTTTCTCCCGCTCGAAGAATTCCGGGAAGTTCTCGAACCAGAACCGGTAGTCCACTTCCGTGAGCGACTCGGGCGTCTCCTTGAAGACCGAGGGCACGTTCGTGTGCATGAGCGCGACGAGGTGCTCGGCCAGGTGGCTGTAGTACTCGCGCACGCGCTCCCGGCTCTCCACATCCGAGGGCAGCGCGGACTCGGCGGGGAGCCACTCTTCGGGTTCGGGCGGCTGGTACGCGTTGAGTTCCGCAATCCTTCGCTGGCGCTCCCCGATGGAACTCAGGTCCACCACGCGAGAGAGGAGCGGGGCCACATCGGGATGGAAACGGGGTTCGATAGGAGCGAGCCTGGCGCTGCGCTCGCGCAGGGTGCGCAGCACGGTGTCGAAGTCGAGGTCCGGGCGGAGGTGGACGTGGGCCCGGGCCTGGGCCCTACGCGCCTCGTCGCTGGCGAAGTCCGCGACGGTGGGCCACGTCACCAGGAGGACGGCGCCGTTGGGGAGCGCCTCCACCCGGTGCGCCGGCGTGGACAGCATCCGCTCGCGGCCCACGGCCTCCACCAACTCCGGACCGAAGACGTTGAGCCAGAACACCTCGTACACCTTGTCGTAGCCGTCTCGCATGGCGGTCTGCGTATCGCGACCGAAGTCGGGCGAGCCCGCCAACTCCCTGTCCGCCATGCTGTGGGCCGAGGCGAAGGTGGCTACCGGGTAGCGGGAAGCCCAGGCACGAACCATGTCCACGAAGTCGCGGCAGCGCGCCTCCTCCGCGAAGAACGAGAGCGGCAGAACCTCGAGCCAGAATTTCAATCTGGGAGGCAGCGGCGGGAACCAGAGTCTAAGCGACGTGTCCAACGCGGGCAGCGTCGTGCGGTAGAAGCCGATGGACGTGCTTTTCTCGACCCGCTCTTCCTCCAGTCCCTTCCAGAGGGCGGCTCGAGAGTACTTACGGCGTCGCTTGCCTTCGACGACATCCGGCATCCACCCACCCGCGTACGCCTCCAGCGCGTGGAAGAGGGGCTCCAGTTCGCGCTCCAGCGCAGCCTGCTGGTGGAAGGCCCCTTCAAACCTGAGCAGGAGACTGTCCTCTTCAGGCAACTCTCGTATTTTCAAACGCTTCATTCGACCGACACCTCCACTTCCCGAACCTCGTCCTGAGCGTCGCGCAGAGCATCGTCCAGTATTTCATGCCTTTTGGGCTTGAGTGCGCCGCCCTCATAGATGAGACGGACCCTGTGGACCTGCATCTGGCTGTCGCGAAGGCGGAGGGTGGGTCGGCGGATGTTCAGCTTCTCGCCGTAGTACCGCAGGGCATCGCGCGCATCTGCAATCATCTGCGCCGTCAGGTACTCCGCATCCAGAAAGCGGAAGTCGCGACTCTTGAAGCTGAAGGTCTCCACGCGAGGCGGGCCGGAAAGTGGGCCCTCTTCAATGACGAGCACATCCACGTAGCGCACGCCGGACGCGCCCGACTTCGCCACGCCCACGTTCGTCTCGATGCGGGGCTGCTCGAAGTCCTGGAGGAAGCGGCGCCGCGCCTTGGGGAGAGCCGCGTCGGCCCGCAGCAGGGCCCCCATGGCGCGCTCGAAGCCGAGCCCTCGGGCGAACTGCCCCCGCATCTGCCCATAGCCCTCCCAGGCCAGGGGCGGCTTTGCCGCCTTGCCCTCCCGGAGCTCCGCGAGACGTCCCTCGAAGTAGGCGACGTACTCCCCCCAGAGTGGGTGGCCCTGGGCGCCCGGCGGCGCGGTGTCCACGGAGGGCCGCTGCTTTTCCAGTACGGCCACGTTGCCGGACAGACGCGGGCCGGTGGACTCCAGCTCCACCCCCGCGAGCTTGGCCTCCACCACCTCCCGGGGAAGACCGGCCGCCTCGTCCACCAGGGAGGCCAGGGCGCCAGGGCTCTTCATGGCACCCACCCGCGTCCCGGTGGAGCCCGCGCGCTGGCGCTTCGCCTCCGAGAGCCAGGCCTGTGCCCTCGCGACGTTGCCCTGGGCCTCGTAGAGGGTCACCGCCGCGGCTTCTCCCCCCTCGCACACCAGCAGGGCCGCCTCCCGGCTGGATTGAATGTAACGGGCCACCTGGCCCATGCCGTCCATCCCCAGCCGCTCCCCCAGCCGCTGCGCCACCTCCTTCAGTTCCTCCAAGTGCACCTGCGGCAGTGGGAGTCGCCGCACCGCGGCCCGCTCGCCGCCCGTGGAGTCCGAGAGGTGGCGCAGGCCCTTGCCCCCGGCGTAGAGGGCCACCAGCAGCGCCGCGGGCGCCAGCTCGCGCGTGGCCTGCTCGTAGCGCCCCTGGGCCAGCGAGTGCACCCCATGCCCCGTCCCAGCCACCAGGTGGTAGAAGCCCAGCGGCACGCCGAACGTCAGCGCGTCGAAGCCCCCCAACGCCACGCTTCCGGGGGAGAGGAGCGCCTCACCCTGCGCCCGCTCCACCTCGTCGAGGGCCTGCTGGTAGGGCGGCGGCAACTGCTCGCGCCTGGCGGACAACTCCAGGTAGCGCGCCCCGTCACTCAGGGGGCTGCTGGAGAGCGCGTCCCGCGCGGCGCGGCCCAGGCCCCGGAGCGCGTCCCCGGGCGTGTCGGCCCGGTCCGGAAAGTCCGAGAGCTTCAGACCCCGCTGGCCCAGCGCCTCGCGGACGGAGCCCATCTTTCCCAGCGTCTCGCCGAGCTGCTTGTCCCGGGAGAGCAGCCGCAGCAGCTCGCGCAGCTCGTCATCGAAGGCCGCGTGCAGGACAAAGAGGGCGAACACCTCGGCCCGGGCGAGGCCGTACTTCTCGGCGGCTTCGAGGAGGAACGCCGCACGCTTCCGGGTGAGGACGGCGGCGGCCTCCGTGCGCAGCGGTCCCAGAGCGCCGAGCTGCACGGCGCGCCAGTCATCCAGCGCCTCCACCAGCCGGGGCATGTCCGCCCCGCGCTGCAACGCGACGAACTCCGCGGGCGAGGCACACGCCAGGAAGGGGGCCAGGAGGTGCCGCGCATCGCCAGAGGAGAAGTCGGGCCAGCCGGGGGGCACGGGGTGGCCCCCGCAGGAGAGAGGCCCCGCGGAGTCCTCTCCGGGCGGCGGGTCCTCCGCCGGACTTGCCAAGGAGACAGCCGAGCCCACCTCGCGCGGGCCTCGGCGGCGATGCAGCCGCACCTGCGTGCTCGGCCCCGAGGAGGCGGGAGTGGATAAACCCTCGCCTGCGAGCACACCGCCCGCCATGCCCTTCAACGCACGCGAGGACAGGGCGGGCGGGCTGGAGTCGAGCCGTGGCGTCCGTGCGGCGCAGCCGGTGGCGAGCCAGGCCACGCACAGGAGCGCGGCCCACCCACGAGGCAGTGCGTCAGTGCACATCGTCCACCCCCAGGCCGAAGGAGGCGAAGGCCCCGGGGCGCAGCGCCCCTTCGGGGGTGGGGTGGAGCAGCATGCCCCCCTCTCCCAGCGCATACAGCCTGCCCAGGAAGCGCCAGCGCACCTGGCCCGAGTAGAGGTGGCGAGCCCCCGGCCGGCCCAGGCCCTGCGCCAGCCCACTCATGGCCACCTCGAGCTCGCGGGTGAAGAGCTGCACCGCCATGCGCCCGTCCACGTCCACACGGCCCCAGTCAAACGCCTCCACGCTCAGCGAGAGGTGCAGGTGGCGCTGCACGCGCCCGACCCGCCGCACCCCATCCCAGCCCACTTCCACCTCCCCGTAGGCCGAGAAGCCCTCTGGAAAGGGCGCCTCCGCCAGCGGCAGCCCGGAGACGCCCACCGCCCGCAGGCGCGCCAGTTCGTAATCCGGGCCGAAGTAGCCTTGGCGGAAGCCCCCGCGCTGGCGCCGCACCTCCAGCCGCGCCAGCAAGTCCAGGGTGGGTGTCACCGCGTCCGCGCCCACGCCGGCTACCGCACCCCACGCACCGCCCGCTCCCGGACGCACGCCCCCGCCAGCCACCAGGTGCAGCTCGAAGCCCGGGCGCACCACCAGCACCGCCATCGCATCCAGATGCGCCAGCGTCACCCCGGGCGCGGCCCCTGCGGCCAGGCCCCGGTCATGCACCGCCGACAGCCCCAGCGTGTAGCGCCCGGGCTCGCGCGGCCCGCCGAACAGGACGTGCTCCACGTCCACGTCCGCCTGCGCCCCCATGAGGCGAGCCCCCAGCACGTCCGAGGCGAACGCCTCCACGTAGAGGGGGCCCAACGTGCCGGTGAGGAAGGCGCCCGCCGGGTGGTAGTCCGGGTTGGCGCGATTGGAGTAGCGCCGCACCAGGTGCCCGGACAGCAGGCTATAGCCCTCCAGCGCCCCCACCCACAGCGCCACCGGGGACGCGTCGCTGCCCAGCTTCAGGGCACGCACCAGTTGCCCCCAGTCCGAGAGGCTGTCCCAGTCTTCCCGCCGCACGAGGCCCGCGCCCTCTCCGCCGCCCCACAGCCGCAGCCGCACCGGGGCGCCCACGTTGAGGCCGAACGCCTCGCCGCCGTCGATGATGAGCGTGGGCTCCACCTCGACGAAGCCATCCCGCGGCCCCGCGCTCCTTCGCGGCAGGAGGGCCAGCGTAGTGGCCTCCCCGCGCGTCAGGTAGTGCCACCGCTCGTCTGAAGCAGGAGCGGGCGCGGCTTCGGGCGGCGCGTCCGAGCCAGGGGCCTGCGCCAACAACAGCAGGAGCAACAGCGAGGGCGTCATGGAGTCTCCGGGGCCGGCGACCTCCAGACTATTTGAACTGCGCGAGATGCGGGTATGGCGCCTCATCGCATGGGGTTGCGGGCGAGGTGTCCGGGTGGGGCGCGCCGCTCGTGTGCGCGTCAGTGGCCTTGGCGCGCCGACTCGTTGCGCTGCGACTGGCGGCGGGCGTTCTCGACCCGCTGGTGGGCGTCCCAATGGGATACAAGCAGGTGCGCCAGCACTCGGCGTACCTCCGGTACGGTAATGCGTACCCCCTTTTTTTCGAGCCAACGCTTTTGCCTGGCCAGAACCCCCTGCGCCATGAGGTAGAGCCTACTTTCCGCACGTCTCGAGGCTGATTTCCCATCAATTTCAAGCAGTCTTCAAGACAGACTCCGAGCTGTCGCGCTTGCTTTTGAAGCGTGTGGTGCCAGGAGAGATGGGAAGGACTTCGCAAGAGCTTCCTCCTGAAGGGGTTGAGCTTGCTGAAGGTCAAGAAGGGCTGGGTCGCTGGAGGCTCCGGGTCGAAGGGACTCCCTTGAGGTATCCACGGAGCTGGCTCCGGTCGAGTCCTTGAGCGCGCCAGGTTGCAACTCCCGTGTTCCAGGGGGAAGCGCCCCAGCCCTCGTTCTGCTCCCCGTGGACAAACCCAGGAGGTAGGTCGCTCCGAGCCCGGGCTTGACCCACCTGTTCGGTAGTCCCCATCTTCTCCTCATGCGAAGGACAGACGAGCGCGCTGAAGTCGAAGCTTCCTGTGCGGCCGAGGAAGTCGGGTTGGAGTCGAAGCGAGTGGGGGCCCTGCCTCTTATCAACCACTTCCTCAAACGGGCCGGGGTGGACGAGGCCCTGGAGCGCTTTCTGGCCGAGCCCGGCTCACGCGACCGAGTGCCGCTGGCGGTGGTCCTCGGCGTACTGCTGCGCAATCTGCGGGTCTGCCGTGAACCGCTCTACCACCTGCGGGACTGGTGTCGTCGCACCGAGGAGGCGCTGCTAGGGCTTCCTGTCGGAGGGGCCGAGTGGCTCAACGATGATCGGCTCGGCAGGGCCCTGGACCACCTCTTCGAGGCGGACCGGGCCGCACTCATGACGGCCGTCGTCGCCCAAACTGCACGCGCCTTTGAACTCAACCTGGAGCAACTCCACAACGACAGCACCACCGTCACCTTCCGCGGGCAGTACGCTCCACCCCGGGGGCTCCGAAGAAATGCGAGAACCCCCATCGCATCACGCATGGCTACAACAAGGACCACCGACCCGACTTGAAGCAGTTGCTCTATCTGCTGACGACCACGGCCGAGGGTGCCGTTCCCATCTGGTGCAGCGTGGAGCATGGCAACCCCCCCGACGACAAGACGCACCAGCAGACCTGGAGCACCCTCCGGGCCCTGGTCGGCAAGCCTGACTTCCTCTACGTCGCGGACTCGAAGTGGTGTACGCGGGAGAATATGAGCTTCATTCAACGCCAGGGCGGACGCTTCCTGACCGTGCTGCCCCGCAGTCGGGGGGAAGTCGAGTCCTTCCGTTCCTGGCAGAAGCAGTTCCGCGTCGAGTGGGTCGAGGTGCTACGTCGCCCCAACTCGCGTTCGAAGAACGCGCCGGATGACGTCTTCAAGGCCTCCGCGTCGCACTTCCCGTCCGACGAGGGCTACCGGCGGGTGTGGATATGGAGTTCCCAGAAGGTGGAACAGGACGGGCTGTCCCGGCGACAGCGGTTGGCTCGTGCCACCGAGGAACTGCAGACATTGGGGGCGCGGATGCAATCCCCCCGGCTCGCGACTCAAAGACGCCGCGCGCGCCCAGGAGCTGGCCCGGGCCATTCTGGCCCGTACTCACACCGAGGACTTGATAAACGTCGCGGTCGAAGTCACGGAGGAGAAGCACTTCAAGCAAGCGATGCCGGGGCGACCCGGCCAGAACACCGTCTCCCTTCAAGTGCCCCGGCAGAAGCTCCTGCTGCACTGGAGTCTCCAAGCCGAGGCCCTTGAGGCAGAGAAGGCGATGGATGGCATCTTCCCCCTGGTGCTCAACGACTGGAAGTTGCCATTGGAACAGGTGCTGAAGGCCTACAAAAACACCCGCCCCGCCTGGAGAGACGTACCCCAGGCGAATCGAAGCCCTCCTGCTGCTCTACTTCCTCGCGCTCCTCGTCCATGCACTGCTCGAACTGCAGCTGCGACGCCAGATGGCGGCGCAGAAGCTTGCGGACTTGCCGCTCTACCCGGAAGAACGAGCGTGCGAGCGCCCGACCGCGGACCGAGTCCTCCGTCTGTTTTTTGGAGACGTGCGCTGCCATCGGCTTTTGAGCCCCGCAGGCACGACGTGCCGGTTGTTCCAGGACAAGCTGACCCACCCCCAGGCCACGCTCCTCCAGTTGCTGGGCCTCTCTCCGTCGCGCTACTTCACCGACGTCCGAGAGACACCGCACCCATCACGAGCCAGCTGGGCGACGGGACGACGACGAACAGCCTCACGCCAAAGCAGGTCCTGACGGGCGTCGTGGCCGTGGCGGCGAGCAGCATCCACAGCCTGGCGCTCAAGAGTGACGACACGCTCTGGGCCTGGGGCTACAACGGCTACGGCCAGCTGGGCGACGGGACGACGAGTCCTGCCCGCCGCACCACTCCGCAGCTGGTGAACCTGCCGGGCGGCGGCGTGGCCATGGAGGCGAGCCCCACCCACAGCCTGGCGGTCAAGACTGACGGCACGCTCTGGACCTGGGGCTGGAACTACTACGGCCAGTTGGGCGACGAGGCGGTGTCTCAGCGCCTCACGCCGGGGCAGCTGCCGGGCCTGACCGTGAGGCTCTAGAGCGGGTGCTGGGGAGGCTGGCCGGAGAGGACGTCCCTCGGCGGGAGCCTCTTCGGCCGCTTCTGGCCGAGGGAGCGCGGCCCCAGGAGTGGCTCGCGCCGCTCGACAGGGGAAGGCGTCCTCGGGCCGCCCGGAGCCGCGTGGCGCAACGCGTTTCCAGTTCGACAGCCCCCAGTCGTTCCAGGACAAGGCGCCGCCGCCACGCCGCACGTCAGGCCTCGAGTGTCTGGCTTTGTCGCCGCCGCCACGGCCAGGTCTGCGTCATGGTGCTTGTGAAGTGCTGCGCGCCGCGCGCGTCCACGGCCGCGCGCAGGTGCCCCTGCCCACACCTCCCTGACAGAGGCTCTCGGAGGTCACTTCAGACGCCATCCCCCGCAGCGACCGCTATCTCTCCCGCCGCCCCGCCTGTCAGGGGGCCTCCGCCAGCACCTGGAGAGGGGTGGTGCTGCCACCCTGGCAGAGCGGCCCGGCGCATGCGTGGGGTGTCCCAGGCGCGCGAATCCCAAGCTCCAGGAGGACTGGGCCCGCCTCGAGTCCCCGCTCACCCAGTGGGCTGGCGAAGCGCGAACGCAGAAGGTGTCCGAGCCAGGTGCTGCCAGGGCCGGCGGCGGCTGCGTCCCAGCGCGGAGGAGAATGAGGTGGGGGCTGGCGCGAGCTGTGGAGCGGCGTGTCGGCAACGTGCGGCTGCACGGCCTTGTCCCCCGGCCCGGCGCACCGCCTGGAAGACCCTGTTCTCTTATTCTGATTTTTCAACATAAGCACCAAATTCATATTTGGTTGAATTCGGCGAGATTCCCCGGTACCGTTTGCTTCAACCCGTGAGCCCCACCGCGAACGGAGTCCCCCGAGATGCTCTCCGCCTCATGGGCGCTGGCTCGCCCAGGACATCGCAGTGATGGATGCCTATGCGGCTCATGCCGCAGCAGAGCAGACCGCTGCGGGAAGTCGCCCAGGCGGGCTCCCGGCAAGGCTGCGCTCCGCGGCGATAACAGTCCGAAAGGCAAACGAGGCCCCATGAAAGGAGAACGAGGCACCATGAAGAAGACACGGTTGAGCTCGGTGGCGAGTCTGCTGGCGACCGGCGTGCTGATGAGCAGCTGCATGGCCGACGTCGGCGGGGAGAGCCAGAGCGAAGGGGGCGCGGCGCAAGAGCCGAACGTCAGCGGGGGCGAGGCGCTCGGCGCGGCCCCGCAGGCGCTGGGCAATGGCCTTCGCTTCGGCACCGTGAGCGAGGCGGCGGGGCAGCCGGCCCGGGCCGATTTGCAGGTCTGGCGCAGCGCGAACAGCACCTGGTACGCGCAGCGCACGTCGGATGGGCAGGGCACTGAATGGACCCTCTCCCGCCCGGTCCAGCCCCAGGATGTGCCGGTGTCGATGAACCTCGACGGCGACGCGCTGGCC
>DASQMW010000033.1:0-30630 GCA_035645295.1 Archangium sp. | reverse complement strand
GGTGCTCTCCGCGCATACGCCGCGGGCCCTGCGGGCACGAGCGGAGGCGACGCGGGAGGTGCTCGGCGCGGAGGGGGCCCCGGCTCTGGAGGACGTCTGCTACTCGGCGGCCCTGCGCCGGGAGCACCTGGAGTGGCGGCTGGCGGTCCGTGGTGGTTCCCGGGAGGAGCTGGTGGAGGGGCTCGGGGCCTTCCTCCAAGGCGAGCGCCGGACCGGAGTGGCCTCGGGTCACGGCCGGTCCGGGCGGGAGGCGCGGCTGGCCTTCGTCTTCTCCGGGCAGGGGACGCAATGGCGGGGAATGGGGCAGCGGTTGCTCGCCCAGGAGCCGGCGTTTCGCGCGGCGGTGGCGCGCTGTGATGAGCTGTTGGGCGAGGGGCTCGGGTGGTCCGTGCGGGAGGAGCTGCGGGCGGCCGATGCCGGGTCCCGTCTGGAGCGGACGGACGTCGCCCAGGCGCTCCTCTTCACGCTGCAGGTGGGGTTGGCCGAGCTCTGGCGCTCCTGGGGCATCGTCCCGGACGTCGTGGTGGGACACAGCCTGGGGGAGGTGGCCGCGGCGCACGTGGCTGGGGCACTGAGCCTGGCGGACGCGGTCCGGGTCATCCTCCACCGGGGCAGGTTGCTCCAGCGCACCGAGGGCCAGGGAAAGATGCTGGCTGTCCTCCTCCCGCGCGTGGAGGCGGAGGCGCTGGTGGCGGAGCACCCGGGCCTCATCGAGGTGGGCGCGCTCAACGGCCCGGGCAGCACCGTGCTCACCGGGGACGGAGCCGTGCTGGAGTCCCTGCACGCGCGGCTCGAGGGCCAGGGCGGGCGCTGCCGCTGGGTGTCCTCCTCGTATGCCTTCCACAGCGCGCGGATGGAGCCGGTGCTGGGGGAATTGGTGGAGGCGCTCGCCCCGCTTCGCCCCGGGCCTACCCGCGTTCCGCTGATCTCGACGGTCACTGGCGGGGAGGTGGCGGGGTGGCGTCTCGACGCGGACTATTGGGCGCGCAACGTCCGGGAGCCGGTGCGCTTCGCCGAGGCGATGGCCTCGCTGTGGGCGAGGGGGCGCCACGCCTTCGTGGAGCTGGCCCCCCACCCGACGCTCGGCGGTGCCGTCCTCTCGTGTCTCGGGCCGTCCGGCGAGGAGGAGGCGCGGGTCCTGCCCTCACTGGCGCGCGGGCAGGATGACCGGAGCGTGATGCTCGCCACGCTGGGGGCCTTGTTCACGCTGGGACGGCCCGTGGACTGGCGCCGGCTCCACCCCGAGGGCGGGCGGCTCGTCCACCTTCCGTCCTACCCATGGCAGCGCACGCGCTTCTGGCTCCCGTCCACCGGGGCTTCCTGGGCCGTGGACGTGGAGTCCTCGCCCGGGCGCGAGGAACGGGCTCCCGCCTTGTCCGGCCCCCCGGAGGAGGCGCCGGCCCGGCTCGCCCCCGTGCTGGCTGGCCGCTCCGCCGAGGAGCGGCGCATGCTCCTGCGCGACTTCCTGGCCCGGGAGCTGGCCCAGATCCTGGATGTACGGGCCGAGACGCTCGACCCGCGCCGGAGCTTCCTCGAGATGGGGATGGATTCGCTGATGGCGATCCGTCTCCTCGACAGGTTGGGGCAGGGCCTGGAGATGAAGCTGGATGCCGTCCTCGCCTTCGAATTCGACAGCCTGGACGCCCTGTGCGGCCACCTGGAGCGGGTTACAACCTGTCCACCGAGCCGGCCAAAGCCAGGTATTCTACAACCGCCAGAGGCGGCACTCGACGCTGGGCTACGTCAGTCCAGTGGATTTTGAGCTTGCGGCCCTACCGCAGAAGTTGGCATCTCAACCCTACTGTCCACGTAACCGGGGCAAGCCCAAACAGACCATGAACGCCATCTCGAGGGACGAGCCGCAGGACGCGGCGGAGGACAGCGCGGCCGTGTCGCCGCTGCGCTTGGAACACTTGCTGCGGCCCCTCGGGCTGGATCTGACCGCCTACAGACGCGGGCGAGTGAAGCTGGTCCGGCATGAGGACAACCGATGCGACCTGCGCCAGCTGTACCGTGAAGGGCGGCTGGACCTGTACCAGTCGTACCAGTCCAAGCCGGTCTTCACGGACGTCGAGCTGCTCGTCTCCTTCCTCGGCCGAGGGGAGCGGCAAGCGGTCTTCGTGGGCGTCTACGATGTGCTGGGCGAGATGGCCAACCGGCCCCTGCAGCCTGGTGAGGAGTTGCCGACCGTCTTCGACGTGAGCACGCACGTGTACTACGATCTGCGCAAGCGGCCCGGGTTCGAAGTGCTGGAGGATCGGCTGGTGATCGACTGGGGTCCGGGCACCCGGATGTGGCACCAGTGGTTCGAGACGCGGCCGCGTCCGGTGGTCGAACTGCTGCCGGAGGGCTACGTCAGCGAGTTTCCCGGCTACCAGAACGTACTGCTGAGCTACGACGAGCTGGTCTCGATGGTGAAATACCCCACGGCCAACCGCGAGTGGCATCGGCGCCTGTCCGCTGTCGCCGGCGTCTACCTGATCCTCGATACACGTACTGGCAAGCAGTACGTCGGCTCGGCCAGCGGGAAGGAAGGCATCCTTGGGCGCTGGAAGGACTACGCTGAGACCGGCCACGGCGGCAACCGGAAGCTGATCGAGCTGGTGCAGGCCGACGGCTCGTCGCTGCGCCACCTGCAGTTCTGCATCCTGCAGACTCTTGACCGCGGCCTCACCCGCCAAGAGGTGCGGGACATCGAGTACCTCCATATGCGCAAGCTCGGCTCGCGCGTGCATGGCCTGAACTGATCGCGGCTGCCTCCTACTTCGTGCGGTGCACGATGCGCGCCTTCGACAGGTCGTAGGGCGTCATTTCCACGGTTGGCGTATAACCAAGGAGTGCCCACGCCGCTCACTGCCCGAGCGACTGGGGCGGTGGCTTCGCGCTGAATGCGGGCACGTAACACTCCCCCTGGTGCTCGTGGAGGGACTCCGGGCATGGATCCTTCAACAAATCCCTGCCCCGTGTGGCTCATAGGGTACCCTCACTCTCAGCCCACCACCCGGTGCTGATGGGATTCGGCCCGACAGGAACACAGGTACTTCTATGAGCATCAGAACGATGGTGCGGAGGCTCATGGCGTTGAGCTTATGTCTTCTCCTTGGCTCATGTAGCGCCACCCGGCCGAGGGTCGCGGGCCCATCCGGGCCGCAGGAACTGTCCAGGTACGTGCTCGTCATCGAGAATACGGCAGATGGGCAGGCGACCCATGCCTGGAAACCCGCCAAGGACTTCGACCTGACGGAGTACCGGAACCTGGCGAGCGTCCGGGTCGACGAGGGTCGCATCGTCCGGGTCTCACTCGATGTGACGGAATGCGAACGTCAGTATGATATTTGCATTCCGGAGTGCCAGGCCAGCACGAGAATCCATCAGGTCGACAAATACATATACGATACCAAGCAGTACGGTCCCTGGCGGGCTGGGAAATGGAGCTACTGCAGAACCGCTTGCATGAAGCAGCTTGCCAACTGCCTGGGAGAGGTTGGCCGTGCGCCTGTGAAGTTCGAGGCCATCGAGACCGCGGTCGATTGGCTCGAGCGCCACCAGAATGAGCTTGCGCTCGGAGCCGTTGTCGTCATCGCGGGGGTGGCTTTCTATGTTGCCGCCTGTAGTGGAGGCATTGTGCTGCTGGCTCCCGTCTTGCTCTTCGCCGGGGTATCACAATGAAGATAGGGGAGATTCTCAGCTTCGAGGCTCCACGGCTCATCGGAAGGTACCTGACTCAGCAGACCTCTCCGGAGGAGAGAGAGCTGCTCCTGGCGGCGAGAGAGGCCTTGCTGTTCATCTCCGAGTTTGGTCAGGACTACCGCTTCGAGGATTACCGCCGGAGTCCCGATTCCCCTCCCTCGTCCTCCGCGGGGGGGGCTTCCATCAAGACGCCCCTGGGTGAAGCGGCAGGGCTCATGGCCCGGATTCGAGGGGAACTCCACTTACCGGAGGAAAAGGAGCTGGCGTCGGTCCTCATCGACGCACTCCACTTCATCGCCTCGACCGGCCAGCACACGGCGTTCGAGGCGTTTCGCCGCGATGCGCTCGCTGCCAAGCCGCCGCACGTCGTCGCCTCGTTCAGGACGCGCGAGGAGGCAGAGGTCTGGCTCAACAATCAGCCCGAGCCGCCGGCTCAAGGACAGGTGTTGGTCGCGGGTGAATACTATCAATTCTACTATTTCCGCGAGCTGAACCGCCGGGGGCTCCGTCCGCAGTTCACCTTGGAAATGCTTATCCGGCAATTGATGGAGGAGGGGCCTCCTGCCGCCGTGGCCTCCTTTGTCTCTCATGAGGAGGCAGAGGACTGGCTGGCGAAGCAGATCGCGCCACCGACGCATGCCTTCATCTTGATTGCCGGCGAGTACCACCTCGCGGTCTTCCACGAGAACATCCACCACCGCGCCATCCATCCCATCTCCATCGTCGAGAGGCTCGAGAAGTGGGAGCGGGAGCAGAGTACGTGAGTCAGGCCGGTTGGCTCGTAAGAGGAATTGAGACAATGTCGAGGGCAGCGGGTTGGAGCAGAGAGGCAGAGGAGTTCCCCCTCTTCGAGTTACTTGCGACTGAGCATGGGCTTGAGAAGGTTGTGATTTACGGGTACGTGCCCGCCCCAACAAGTATCGACGCAGCGCGGGAGCATCACAATGAAGGACTTTTTCTGGCATGCGGAGCGCCCCTTCGCTTTGCTGCAAACGGATGCCATTGGCGACCTCCAGATCGCGCGAGGCAAACTCCGGACAGACAAACCTTCCAGACCACGAGGCAGACGCATTGGCAGCTCCATGAGCCCCAGGGGACATCCCTGGGGCGGCCGTGGAGCTTATCAATTCAGGTGTACAGCCGGTGAGTCATTGGCGCCTCAATTGCACGAGTACGTGTACGTGCTCGGCGTGCTCCAGGTCCCATCGGGGTTGATCGCCCGCACCGTGTAGCCACTGCTCGGGTAGCTCGTGCCCCAGCAGTCCTGGGCACGGACATCGTTTCTGAAGGCGGTGGACAGGCTCCAGTTCCCCCTCCTGCGCAGCTTCTCGTAGGCGGCGACACGGTCCACGGCTTCGATCCACGTCGAATCGGCGGCGAGCGTGTTGCGGCGCGTCTCGAGGAACTTCTGCAGCCAGGCGCTCTCGGTGATGCCGTTGTACCCAATCGCCGGCGCCACCTGCCCGCTGTTGCCGAGGGCGGAGTTGGTGGTCCTGATGAGGCTCCGGGCGCCAGACTCCCCGTGGTTGATGTACGCGTCATACAGCGCGGCCTTCGAGAGCGCCGTGGTGAGCCCCCACTTGCCGGCCTCGTTCATCGCCGGCGTGTAGTAGAGGCGGTCGCTCACCTGGTCCTGGCAGCTCTTGAAGTCCGCCCGGGTGGTGGTGTTGTTGTAGCTGGTGGCCCAATCGGCCACCCAGTTCCCGACGCTGTCGAGCTCGGCCGTCGACGCCTGGTCCTGGCCCGTCGAGAGGTAGCGGTTGTTGATGGTGGTGAGCCCCGGCATGTACCTGGCCAGCAGGTTGCCGTTGGCGGCGCTCCGGAGGTTCCGGTAGCACTCGACGACCTGGATGGCGTCACCCGTACCGGTGCAGAAGCCCGCGCGGCCGTTCGTGTACCCGCGGCCGTCGTAGATGTTCTCCGCGTATGCGTAGTTGAGGGTGGGCGTGTCGTTCTCCCAGATGCTGGTCAGGGCTTCCGCCACCTTCTTCTGGTTGGCGGTCAGCCCGCCCACCGTCCCCCCGCTGCTGCAGCTGGGGTCGCTGATCTGCACATTGGTGGCCGTGAACGAGGCGGTCGAATTCGTGGAGTAATAGAACGTGTACGAGGCGTTCACGCCGATCGTCAGGCTCGACGTCCTGGAGTACGTGCAGGTCGTGCCGCTCTGGGTGTGCGTCCAGCCCGGCTCGTCATAGTCGCACGTTACCCCGCTCGGGACGTTGAAGGCGATCCGCGGGCTCGTCATGGCGGCAGTGCCGGTGTTCTTGAACGTGAGCGTGCCCCAGTAATCCGGGCTGCCCAGGTAGGTATTCGTGGTGAGGGTGTACGCGCAGGCGTCGAGGGCCTGGTTCACCGCACCCGGGCGCGGCTCCATTCCTTCCATCTCCACCCCACCACAGGCCGCCAACGTGGCGGCCAGGCTCGCGATCCAAAGTCTGCTCATGGCTCTGATTCCTTTCGCGAGGCTCGATTTTTCCCCGCGGTCGTTCTTCTCCGTCAAGACGGAGAAACGCAGCGCCTGTCCCACGAGGAGCCGAAAAAAGTGCGGCCCCGGTGTCCGTCAGTCCGCCATGAGCAGGCGCAGGCTGACGTCGAGCTGGCTGTAGACGAGGCGCAGCATGCTCTCCAACTCGTCGGGCGTCAGCCGCAGCCGCGCCATCAACTCCTCGCGGGTGAGCGCCAGCAGCCGCTCGCGGGCGCGGGCAATCCAGCGGGCCACGGTGGAGCGGGGGGCCTGGTACGTGGCGCTCACCGCGTCCATGGACAGGCCGTGCACGTGGTGCAGCCGCAGCAGGTTGCGCTCCCGGGCCTCCAGCCGGCCCAGCGCGGCGCGGAAGGCCACGCGGAAGTCCTCCTGGTGCCGCTCGCGGATGAAAGCCAGCTCGGGGTCCGCTCCCAGCCGCTCCGCCAGCGCCACCGGGGCCGACTCCATGGACACCTCGCGCGGCGCGGCACGCTGCCGATCGATGTGGAGTCGCAGCGCCACCGCCCGCACCCACTGTCCCAGCGGACCCCGCCCGGAATAGGAGGCCAGCTTCGGCGCTGCCCCCTCCGCTGGGACCAGCAGCCGCTGGCGCAACAGTTGCCGCAGCTCGTCCACGAGGGAGGGCTCCTCGCGCGGCAGCCACGTCCCCACCTGGGACAGCACGTGCGCGTCGAGCGCCTCAAGCGCCCGTGCTTCCCCCCGCACGCAGGCGAAGGCGAGGAAGAAGTCCTCCGCGCGCAGGTTCGCGAGCACCTCGTGGGCCTCGTCCGTGGAGGGCAGCCGCTCCGCCACGTAGGCGAGGAAGGCCCCCGCGTCCATGTCCACCTCCGGCCACGCCTCGCGCGCCGCCCGCACCAACCCCGCGAGTGCCTCCTCCAGGCCGGGAAGCGCCCGAAGCGCCGGGACGAGCGTGTGCGGCGCCCGGGACAGGAAGGACTCGGTGTGCTCGGACGTCACGGACCACCTCCACCGGCAAGCCCGCCCCCACGGGCGGAAATGAGACACAGCGCCCCGGCGCAGGAGGGGTCGTGGGCGGACAGCCAGGACTGTACCTCGCGCGCACGGGAGGCGTAGACGGGAGCGCTGCGTGCGTAGGCCTCCTGGGCCTCCCGTGCCAGGGCGAGCGCCCGGGGCCGCTCCCCGCGCGACCGCCAGAGGATGCGGGCGAGCGCGAAACGCGCCCGGCCCAGCTCGGGCGGGGGCAACTCCACCCGCGTGGAGAGCGTCACCGCCCGCTCCAGCGTCTCGCGGGCCTCGCGCAACTGGCCGTCCTCCACCAGCGCCTCGCCCAGCATCCCGAGTGTCAGCGCCACCCGCGGGTGCTCCGCCCCGAGCGCCTGCTCGCGCAGCTCCAGCGCCCGCCGCAGGTAGGTGAGGGCCGGGCGCACCCTGCCCAGGCGCAGCTCCACGTGCCCCAGGTTGTACAGCGCGCTGGCCACCTTCGGGTGGCCGGGGCCGAGCGAGGCCTCCCAGAGCGCGCGCGCCGTCTCGAAGTGGGCGCGCGCGTCTTCCAGGCGGCCGGCGTCCATGGCCACCCAGCCCAGGTTGTTGCGCGACAGGGCCACGTCCGGGTGCCGGGGGCCGAGGTGCGCCTCCTGGATTTCGAGCGCCTCCCGGTAGGCCGCCTCCGCCTGCGCGTGCTGTCCCAGGTCTCCCTGGGCATTGCCCAGGCTCAGCAGCACATGGGCCACCCGCAGGCGCTCGCCCTCTCCGCCCTTGCGCAGACTGGCCAGGGCGCGCTCGTAGTGGGGCAGCGCCTGCGCGAGCTGGCCCTGCCGCGAGAGCGCGTCGCCCAGGTTCATCCGAATCATGCTGGTGCTGGAGTGCTCCGCCCCGAGGCGGCGCTCGGCCAGCTCGAGGGCCTCGCCGTAGCGCGCCACCGCCTCGGCCACCTTGCCCTCGAGCCGCAGCGCGGTGGCCAGGTTGTTGAGGTACTCCGCGCGCAGCGGGTGCTCCCGGCCGTACACCGCCTCCACCAGCGCCAGGGCGCGCGCATACTGCTGCTCCGCCTCGGCGTAGCGCCCCATCGCGTTGAGGGCCATGCCCATGCCCGTCAGGACCTCGGCGAGCGCCACGTCCTGGGGCCCGCGCGCCCGCTCCAACAGGGCCAGGGCCTCACTGGCGTCCGCGAGTGCGCGCGCGTACTCGCCCTGCCGGTAGCCGAGGCTGCCGCGGACACGGTGCAGCTCCGCGGCCACCTCCAGGGAGGCCTCGGGCCCCAGGCGTTCCAGGGCCGCCTCCGCCATGCGCGCGGTGCGCTGGGCCTCCTTCACCAGACCCATGCCCTCGACTTCCGTATAGAGGAGGCGGTTCCACGCGCGCGCGGCCGTCTCGTCGTCGTGCCCGGCCTGCGCCACGCGCACCGCCTCCTCCAGCGCCTCGCGCGCCACCGCGAAGCTGCCGGCGGTGCCCCGCAGCTCGCCCAACAGGAGCAGGGCCTCGGCCAGCGTGGGCCGGTGTCCCAGCCCTCGCAGTGCCGCCACCACCTCTTCCAGCCGGGGCAGCACGCGCGCATGGAACCCGGCCGCGCCCTGCACGCGCAGCCCGTCCAGCTCCCGGCGCAGCGCCGCCAACTCCCGCCGGGCCTCCGGGGCTTCCGGCAGCGGGTCCACGCGGGCGAGCACGTCCCGGTCCGCGCACGCGGCCAGGGAGGGGAGCTGCCGCGCGGCTTCGGGCGCCCGAGGGAGCGCTTCCCGCTCGCCCCCCTCCAGCAACTCCACCAGGTCGTGCAACGCCTGGCGCCGGCCATCCAGGCACGCGGCGCGCAGGTCCATCAGCCGCTCGGACTGCGCCTGCCGCACGCGCGTGTCCTCGCAGGACTGCCGCTCCTGGGTCACCAGCGCCTGGGCATAGGCGTCCAGCGCCCGTGCAGTGGATTCGAAGGCGTCCGCCCACCCCGGCTGCGCGCCCTGCCGGAAGCGCTGCTCCAGCCGGGCCCGGCGCGCCGCGTCCCAGGTGCCTTCCAGCCGGGCCTCGAAGCCGGTGCACGCCTGCGCGGCGTCACCCCGGGCCAGGACGAAGCCCGCCGCGGAGCTGGCCACCACGCCCGTGGCCAGCGCCGCCGCCGCCCAGCGCCAGCGGTACACGCGCGCGCCGGACTCGAGCCGGGAGAGAAGCGTGTCCAGGGAAGGGTGGCGCGAGGCCGGATCGGCGGCCAGGCCTCGCAGTACGGCGTCGCGCACGGCTCTGGGCACGCGCGAGCCGCGGGGCGGCGGTGTCACCCGTCCCTCGCGCAGGGCCCGGACGCGCTCCGCTGTCGTGTCACCCGCGAAGGGCCGCTGGCCGAAGAGGGCCTCGTACAGCGCGACGCAGAAGCTGAACTGGTCACTGCGCGCGTCCGCCCGCAGGCCCCGCCACTGCTCCGGGGACATGTACGCGGGCGTGCCCTGCCGGACGCCGGTAATGGTGTCGCCTCCCCGCGGCGGGGCCACCCGGATGAGCTCCTCTCCCGCCCAGGTCTCCGGTGGCGCCAGGGGCGAGGGCTCCGCGCGCGCGAGGCCGAAGTCGGTGACGTGCACCTGGCCGTCGTCCCCCAGCAGCACGTTGTCCGGCTTGAAGTCGCGGTGCACCAGCCCCACCGCGTGCGCGGCGGCCAGTCCGTGGCCCGCCTGGAGGAAGCGCGAGAGCACCTCGCGCCACGGCCGTGGCGCCTCCGTCAGCCAATGGCGCAGCGTCCGCCCCCGCACCAGCTCCATGGCGAGGAAGACGGTGTCGCCGTCCAGGCCCACGTCATGCACGGTGACGACGTTCGGGTGGGACAGCCGGGCCAGCGCCTGGGCCTCGCGCACCAGCCGCCCGCGCGCCTCCGCGTCCGCCACCGCCCCGGGCTTGAGCAGCTTGAGCGCCACCTCCCGGTCCAGGTCCGGGTCATACGCGGCGAAGACGACCCCCATGCCTCCCTCGCCCACGCGGCGCAGCAGCACGTAGCGCCCCACGTGCGCTCCGGGCCCCGGCGGACTGACCGGCCCGGGCGGTGCCAGGGGCTCCAGGCTCTCCGGGGACAGGGCCCCTCCGCCTTTGAGTCCCGCCACCACCGCGCAGCAGGCCGCGCATCCATCCAGGTGGGCCTCCAGCCGGGCTACGGCCTCCGCGGACAGGCGCCCCTCCTCCCACTCCAGCAGCTCGTTCTCGTCAGGACAGGGAGTCATGAGAATAACCGTAATGCCGCATAAGCTGGGAAATATACTTCACCGGAAGTCCCGGCCGAAATCAGGAAGGCGCCTCGCTCACCCGAGCCGGCCGGGCTCCAGGCTCAGGAAGTGGAACCGCGCGAGGTAGCCGGTCCCCTTGGGGCTGCACATGGAAGGGTTTGTTTTTCATCGGTTCTTCTTTCTACGAGGCGGCATGCCAGCGCTCCAGAAGTCCGTGCCCGGACAGGGGGGCCCCTCGCTGACACAACGGTGACGTGCCGGAGGTACGAGCAGCTCATGACCTCCCAAGAGCGCGTCGAGTCCCTCCGGGTGGAAGAGGAAGTGAAGCCCAGGTTGCGCGGCGTGTCACACGCGTTCGCGTTCGTGGCGGCGCTGGCCGGGTGCTTCTTCCTGGCCCTGGCCCCCGTGAAGGGCGTGCGGCACCTGGCGGGCATGGTGTTCGGCGTCAGCCTCGTGCTGATGTTCGGCATCAGCGCGACGTACCACTGCCCCAACTGGAGCCCCGCGACGTCTCAGCGCATCCAGCGGTTCGACCATGCGGCCATCTACGTCCTCATCGCGGGCTCCTTCACGCCCGTGGCCATGCTGGACGCGGCGGGAGGCTGGGGCCCCCGGATGCTCTGGGTGATGTGGATCGCGGCACTCACGGGGGCCGGGCTCGCGCTGCTGGGCCGCTCCGGGCCGCGCGGGCTCCGCTCCCTGCTCTATGTCGTGCTGGGGACGGTGTCGATCCCGGTGATACCGCGGCTGCCGGACGTGATTGGCCCGGCACGTGCCGGGTGGCTCGTCTTCGGGGCCGTCATCTACGCCCTGGGCGCCGGGGTCTACGCGCGCAGATGGCCGGACCCCCTCCCCACCGTCTTTGGCTACCACGAGGTGTTCCACCTCATGGTCATCGCCGGCGCTTCCGTGCACTACGCCGTCATCCTCGACGTGCTGTGGGGGGCGGGGTAGGAGGGAAGGGTGCACGCCTTGGCGGCAATGCCCTGCTGTCGTCCGAGGCGAGGAACACCGCGGCCTTGGGTGCCCTGAGTCAGGGGACGGACGGCCTCACCCGGAGGACGTTTCCCACGCTTCTCCGGGCCGCCACAGCCAGGCGGCCCCGCGGACGCCGCTCGAATCTCCGTGCAGGGCAGGGCGCAGGGGCGTGTCGGCCTCGGCTCCGAAGACCCAGCGGGGCAACTGCTCCGGCACCAGCCGGTACAGGGCGCTGATGTTGGACATGCCGCCGCCCAGCACGATGACGTCGGGATCCAGGATGTCGATGACGTGGGCGAGGCCGCGCGCCAGCCGGTCCGCGTAGCGCTGGAGCGCCGCGACCGCCGGGGATTCACCGGACTCGGCGCGCGCGACGATGTCCGGCCCTCGGAGGCGGGTACCGGTGAGCCGTGCGTAGTCGTTCTCGAAGCCCGGGCCGGACACCCACGTCTCCAGACAGCCCCGCTTGCCGCAATAGCACTCCGGGCCCGGGGTTTCCTCCGGAGTGGGCCACGGCAGCGGGTTGTGGCCCCATTCGCCGCCCACGCCGTTACGGCCCGCGTGGGGGCGCCCGCCGAGTGCCACGCCCGCGCCCGTCCCCGTGCCCAGGATGGCCGCGAAGACCACCGCCTCGCCGGAGGCGGCCCCGTCACTCGCCTCGGACACGGCCAGACAGTTGGCGTCATTGGCCAGCCGGACGGGGCGGCCCAGCGCCCGGGCGAGGTCGCGGTCCAGGGGGCGCCCGTTCAACCACACCGAGTTGGCGTTCTTCACCAACCCGGTGCGAGAGGAGAGGGTGCCCGGAATGCCGACGCCCACGCTGCCGCGCTGGCCCGTCTGCTGCTCCAGCCGGGTGCACAGGCCGGCGATGGTCTGGAGGGTGGCCTCGTAATCGTCACGAGGCGTGGACACGCGGTGGCGTCCCAGCTCGCGTCCATCGTCGGCGAGGGCGAGTGCCTCGATCTTGGTTCCGCCCAGGTCAATGCCGATGCGCACGTTCCGCCAACGCTCCTGTGGGGGGACGGAAATCATACCGCTCCCTGTCGCGGGCGGAGCCCCTCTCGTTGTAGTCATGGCGGCATGTCCATCCGTTATTGCAATCCGGTGCACGCTGCCTACTTCGCTGACCCCTTCGTCTTGCGGACCAAGGAGGGCTATGTCGCCTATGGCACCGGCCAGGTGGTCGACGGGCGCGCCTTCGAAGTGCTCACGTCTCCTGATCTCGTCACCTGGCGCAGTGTGGGGGGCGCCCTCGAGCTGCTGCCCCCGGAGGCCGGAACCGACTACTGGGCGCCGGAAGTCGCGGAGGCCGATGGACGCTGGTGGATGTACTACTCCGTGGGGCATGCGGACGTCGGCCACCATATACGGGTCGCTGTCGCCGACCATCCGACCGGCCCGTTCATCGACCAGGGCATCAACCTCACTCCGGATGAGCGCTTCGCCATCGACGCGAGCCCGTTCCGGGACGAGGACGGCACCTGGTACCTCTTCCACGCCCGGGACGTGCTCGATGGCGACCGGGTCGGCACCATGCTCGCCGTCGACGTGCTGGACGGCATGACCCGGCTGCGGGGTCAGGGCCGCACGATTCTGCGGCCCAGTGACGACTGGCAGGTGTTCCTCCGCCAGCGGAAGATGTACGGGCAGGTCTACGACTGGCACACGCTGGAAGGGCCGTTCGTCCGCAAGCACGAGGGCCGCTACTACTGCTTCTACTCCGGTGGGAACTGGACGGAGTCCTCCTACGGTGTCGCCTACGCCGTGGCCGATCACCCGCTCGGGCCCTGGGTCGAGCCGACGGGCATCCCGCCGTTGCTGAAGACCGTGCCGGACAAGGTGATCGGCCCCGGGCACAACTCCGTGGTCACCGGCCCGGATGGGCAGGACGTCATCGTCTACCACGCGTGGGATACAGGGCGGACGGCTCGCCGGATGTGCATCGATCCCATCCTTTGGAGCAAGGAAGGCCCCCGCGTGCTCGGGCCGTCCTTCACGCCGACCCAGCTCTCCCGCGCGGCATGAGGCACCCGGCTCCAGCGAGTTGCCGGGGGTGGACTGGCTACCGCTCCGCGGGCGGGGGCACCGGCAGCAGGTCGCCGGAGAAGGAGAACCCGAGCGCCAGATACGGGAAGAAGGCGGAGGAGTCCGCGCCCGTGCGGTAGCGGTGGGCGAGCCACCAGTTGACCATCAGCAGGACGGTGGGCGAATTGAAACGCGCGCCGTCCTGCTCCGCGAAGGTGTAGGCCACCACGGGGCCCAGGCGGTGGGTGGTGTTGAGGTTCTCCTGGGGCTCGCCGGGCGAGAAGTGGCCCGGAGCGTAGAAGGCGTGCGAGGACGCCCAGCGAAGTCCCACCGTGAGGCCACGCCCCGTCTGGTACAGCACGTCGGCGTCGTTGACGAAGTACCAGCCCCGGTTGGGCGCGAGCACGTCGTAATAGATGTCGTAGAAGACGCGGTCTCCCTCGCGCAGGGACATGTCGGGGCGGACCAGACGGAAGAGGCTGCGCGCCACCACCGGACCCAGCTTGAGCTGGAGCGTCGCGCCGAGCGTGAGTTGCGTGCCCGAGTTGGCATAGGGCCGGCGGGCGTCTCCCGCGGGGAGCTCGTCGCGGGCATACAGCTCCGTGTCGCTGAAGTTCGAGCGCGGCGAGGGGAAGGACTGGAGCTGCCGAAAGGTGCCGAAGTTGCCAACGAACTCATACATGCCCCAGAGCTGGAGGATGCTGAGCGGCTGGAGCTCCACCACCACCCCGAGCCGTCCGAAGGCGGGGCTGATCCCGGGGGCGAGGCCCACGCTCACGAAGTTGTCGCGTAGCGCGAGCGACTCACTGCGGTAGAGCCGGTAGCGGTAGCTGAGCCGCGCCTCGTCCAGCAGGCCCAGCGGGTTGAGGCGAGCCACCAGCAGGTTGCGGTACACGAGCCGGTGTTGCGGCGGTGGCCCTTCCTGGAGGGTCTGCGCGGAGGCACCGGAAGCGCTGAGGAGGACCAGGGCGGTGAGCACGGCGAGGCAGTGGGGGCGCTGCATCGAGACCTCGGGGACGGCGTGTGGGTGCCTTCCCGGAACAGTGTACCGTCCCCACTCCGCGAGTCTTGTCCTCGCGCGGCATGGGACATGCTGCTAGAGCCCTGGCGCAAGAGGATCGCCCCGCCATGAATGCCTCCCGCTCGCCCCTCGGGACAGTGCTCGCACTCCTGTCCGCCCTGGCGTTCAGCTCCCTTGCCGTATGGGGGAAGCTCGCGCAGCAGCTCCAGCTTCCGACGTACACGCTGCTGCCGTGGCGGTTCGCCCTGGTGGCGCTCGTCCTGTTTGGCTTCGGCGCGGCGCGCGGGCCCTTCACCTGGAGGGATCGGCGGGTGATGGGGGCGAACGGGCTCCTCTACACGCTCGCCACCACCTGCTACTTCCTGGCGCTGGCGCGGATCTCCGCAGGCGCCACCGGGCTCCTGCTGTACCTCGCCCCGGCCTTCGTCGTGCTGTACGTGTGGCTGCTGGGACGGCGGCCCCATGGGGTGCAACTCGCCGCGGTGGCCCTCACCGCCATGGGGCTGGGGCTCGTGGTGGGCCTCCCTGGCGCGGGTGACCGCGATGCACTCGGGCTGGGCTTCGGGGTGCTGACCGGTGCGCTCTACGGCGCCTACCTGCTCTACAGCGAGCGCCACCTGCACTACCCGCCGCTCGCCGCGACGGCATACCTCTGCCTCACGTCAGCCATCGGGTTCGGCATCATGGGCGCCCTGACGGGCACGCTCGGAGTGCCCTCGAGCGCCGCCGCGTGGGGGGTGATTGCCGCGACGGCCGTCTTCCCCACGCTGCTCGCCGTGCCCCTGCTGTTCATGGCCATCCGGCGCATCGGCGCGGCGCGGACCAGCGTCCTCGCCACCACCGAGCCGCTCTGGACGGTGCTGCTGGCGTTCCTGGTGCTCGACGAACCACTTCGCGCGGGCACGCTCGCGGGAGGCGCGCTCATCCTCGCGGGGGCGCTCCTCGCGCAGCGCGCGCCGCCGGGCGAGCCTCGGCCGGAAGTGGAAGTCACTCCGCCCGCCGGATTGTGAATAGTCACCCCTGGCACCCGGGGCCCTGCGACCACGAGCCACTGGGCGGCGGTACGTACCGGATGCACCGTGAGGCGTGCATGAATACGTCCCACGCCCGTTCCCTGTTGGCCCTCCTGGCAGCCGTCCTCTATTGCACGGCGACGCCCGCGCTGGCCGCCTCCAGCACCCCAATCGCCCCCGAGTCCGCGCCCTTCCAGGTGCCCGGCGGCAGCCCCGAGCGCGAGCGCTTCCTCCAGGAGTTGAACGCGGAGCGCATCGAAATGAACCGGGTGGCGGTGTGGGCGCTCACGGGCTGGACGGTGCTCAACATCTCGGTGGGGAGCGTCGGGTACTTCACGGCGAACGACCCGGAGCGGCGCGGCTTCCACCAGATGAACGCCCTCTTCAACGTGCCCGTCCTGGGGGTGGCCCTCGTCAGCTTCGCCGTGCTGGCGGCGCAGGACCCGGAGCGGTTGGATCTCCGGGAGAGCCTCCGCCGGAGCGGGCTGCTGGCGCGCGGGCTGCTGGTGGGCATCACCCTGGATGTGGCCTCGGGCCTCCTCGGCCTCTACCTCCGGGAGCGGGGCCTGCGCGTGGGCTCCGAGCGCCTCGTGGGGTGGGGGTCTTCGCTGCTGTTGCAGGGCGGCTTCCTGCTGCTCTTCGACTCGGCCCTCTTCGCGCTCAACACCCGCTACGACGCGCGGCTGCTGCCGCTGGTGGACGCCTCGGGCCGGGGAGCGGGGCTCGCGCTCGCCGTGCGCTTCTGAGGCGCGAACCTCCGCTGTTCAGCCGTTCGTCTTTGGGGCGTCCGTCTTGCCCCGGCGCATCACGCGCTGGACCCCGAGCACCACGAGGAGTGCCGCCGCGCCGGCCACGAGGCCCACCACGATATTGAGCAGGGACGACGTGAGCCCCCCCAGCAGACCGCCGATGATGGACACCTTGCCCGCGTGATGGGCCAGCCCCTCAATCCCGTGGTGCAGCGCGGAAATGCCGTGAGCGATGATGCCGCCGCCGACCAGGAACATGGCCACCGTGCCGGCGATCGACAGGAACTTCATGAGGTACGGCGCCCCCTTCAGGAGGCCCGCCCCCAGGGTGCGCTGGAATCGCGCCCACCCGCTGTCGCCGGTCCGCCGGGAGAGGAAGAGCCCCGCGTCATCGAGTTTGACGATGCCCGCCACCAGCCCGTAGACGCCCACCGTCATCAGGATGGCGACGCCGACCAGCGCCATCACCTGGGTCATGAAGGGCGCGGTGGCCATGACGCCCAGCGAGATGACGATGATCTCCGCCGAGAGGATGAAGTCGGTGCGCACCGCGCCCTTGATCTTCTCCTTCTCGATCGCCACCAGGTCGGCGTTCGGATCGATCAGGGCCTGGGTGAGCTCGGCGTGGTGGGCCTCGTCCTCGGCCTCGCTGTGCAGGAACTTGTGCGCCAGCTTCTCGACGCCCTCGAAACAGAGGTACAGGCCGCCCAGCATCAGCAGCGGTGTCACCGCCCAGGGGATGAGGGCGCTGATGGCCAGTGCCGCGGGCACCAGGATGGCCTTGTTCACCGCCGAGCCCTTGGCCACTGCCCACACCACGGGCAGCTCGCGGTCGGCGTTGACGCCGGTGACCTGCTGGGCATTGAGCGCCAGGTCATCTCCCAGCACGCCCGCGGTCTTCTTCGCGGCCACCTTCGTCATCACCGACACGTCGTCGAGGATGGTGGCGATGTCGTCGAGCAGAGCGAGAAGACTGGATCCGGCCAAGAGAAGGCTCCTTGAGTTGAAGGCGGCGGAGCATAGGGAAAACAGGGACTCTTTGTGGAAGAAGAGTGGGCCACACCCGGGGTGAAGACCTGGCGCGGCGCAGGCCCTCGGCACTTCTGAAAAAAGAAGATGAAAAAGACAACACTCCCTGCAATCATGGCTTTTCTTGTTTTTCGTGCCGTCTGAAGTCCTGTAGGGAAGCCGTTTACAGGCCCTCCGGAAGGGCCTTCTTCCCTGCGTCCCCCTCATGCCTTCCGGAAGGTGAAGGGCCGAGGGACGCGCCTGCTTCTCTCGCAGTCCCCCCTGGATGGAGGTCCGTATGAGCACCCGGAGCATGAGTGGTCAGTCCTTGAAGTGGTTGGCGGTCCTGGCGGTGGTGGCGGCGGGCTGTGGCGGCGGCCAGTCGTCCGTGGAGAGCCTCGAGCTGAAGGGCGTGGACGAGAGCCTTGGCAGCAGCGCCGAGGCCATCACGTCCTGTGTCACCGCGGGCTCCAGCCTGCAGACGACCACGGACCTGAACCTGCGCAGCGGGCCCGGGACGACCTACGGCATCCTGCTGACGATGCCGAGCGGTGCCATCGGGAAGGAGGCGGGCGGGGGTTGCCCCACCAACGGTTGGTACAAGCTCACCTACAGCGGCGTGACGGGCTGGGCCTCGGGCACCTACCTCACGGTGGTGACCAGCTCCTCGACGGCGCGCGACGCCGCCATCACCAAGGCGAAGAGCGGGATGGGCTTCTCGTACTGGTGGGGCCACGGCGCCTGGAACCCGGGCTCCGCCGTGGGCTCGTGCTCGGGGAGCTGCCCGGGCTGCACGCACAGCGGCTCGTACGGCGCGGACTGCTCCGGCTTCCTCGCCAAGGTGTGGGTGGTGCCCAGCACGAACACCAACGTGGCCGTCGACTCGCACCCCTACAGCACCGTCAGCTTCAACTCCGACACCACCCAGTGGCGGACCATCTCCCGTGACGTGCTGCTGAAGGCCGACGCGCTCGTCTACAACCAGGATGGCGCCGGCCACACCTTCGTCTACGAGTCGGGTGACGGCTGGGGCAGCATGTGGGCCTACGAGTGCAAGGGCTGCGCGGCCGGTTGCGTGTACAACCTCCGCACCGCCTCCACCACGTACCACGCCATCCGTCACTTCTAGTCCCTCCGCGGTGGGGAGGTGGCGGCCGGGTGCTTGAGGCCCGGCCGCCGTTCGTTGGAAGGGTCTGTCTTTCGAGGATGTGATGCGCGTGCGATCGGGCCTGCTCGCCCTGCTGGTGATGCTGCTGAACCCCCTGGTGGCTGGAGCCGCGCCCCGGAAGGCGGTGCTCCTCTTCACCGGAGACAATGGGGGAGAGATCTCCCACTGTGGCTGCGGGCAGCTCCCGGCGGGAGGACTGGCCCGGCGCAAGACGCTTCTCTCGCGGGAGCGCGCCCAGGGCGAGCCGGTGTTGGTGCTGGACGCGGGCAACGCGCTCTTCAAGACGCTCCAGTCGGGAGGTGATCCGGACGCGCGGGCTCGCGCGGAGCTGTTGCTCGAGCAGATGGATGCGTTGGGCACCGCCGCCATGGCCGTGGGAGCGCGCGACCTGGTGCTCGGCCCGGACTTCCTGAAGCAGGGCACCCGGAAGGCGAAGATGAAGGTGCTGTCGGCCAACCTGGTGGATGCCCGGGGCAAGCCGCTCTTCGCGGCCTCCACGGTGGTGAGGGTAGGGGAGACGGTGTTCGGCGTGGTGGGACTCTCGCCCGAGGGGGAGTTGCAGCCGGGAGTAACGGGCCGGCCTCCCGGGCCCGTGGCCATGGCCGAGGCCCGCCGCTTGCGCGAGAAGGAGAAGGTGGACGTGGTGGTGGTGCTGGCGGCGATGCCGATGACGTCCGCCCAGATGCTCTCGCGGGAGGTGGGGGACGCGGTGGACTTCGTCGTGCAGTCGCACGAGGGCCGCCTTCCGGGGACGGCGCAGCGTCACGGCCACGCCACGTTGGTCCCCTCTGGCGAGCGCGGCAGGCAGGTGGGCCGGTTGGAGCTCACCCTCGCGGGGGCGGGGCCGTTCGTCGATCTCTCCGAGGCGGCGAGGGCCCGGGACGGACTGAAGCTCCTGGACGAGAACATCCAGCGGGCCCGCGAGCGGCTGGCCACGGCGAAGGACGAGGCGGCCCGGAAGCCGCTCGAGGAGGCGCTGGCCGGCTTCCTGTCCCGGCGGCAACGGCTGGAGGAGCAGGCCCGGGCGCGCCCGGACGCGGATGGCCGTACCCAGCAGCTCTCGTTCATCCCGCTGGGGCCGGAGGTGCCGGATGAGCCCGAGCTGAAGGCGCGGGTGGAGCGGATCGCGCCACCGGGCTCCGTGTCGCATTGATTGGAAAGGAAGCGGTCATGAAGGCGCGCAAGCGCGGTGTCGTCATCGTTCTGGGTCTCGCGGTTCTCGCGCTCGGCCTCGCGTTCGTGGTGGCGCGTTCGGGCGCCAGGGACAGCGCGGGCTCCGCCTCGTCCGCGGAAGCGCCAGCGGCCCCGGCTTCGGCCCAGGGAGGCACCGCCTCCAAACCTCCGTCTGGCTCCAGTCCAGGACGGGAGGGGGGTTCCCAGGCCGCTCCCTCCCCGAGGGCGCAAGGGGTGATCGCCGAGCTGGGCTGGGGCAGTGGGGCCTCCCAGCTCGGACGCGATCGTCCCCAGGAGGCCAACCCCGAGGCGCCCATGTCGCTCGCGGTGACGCCGCTCGGGGACGTCGTGGTGCTGGATCAGCTCAATGGCCGGCTCGTCCGCATCGGCCAGGACGGCAAGGTGCTCGGGACCACGCCGCTCACCCAGCAGACCCCTCAGGACGTCACCGTGGCGAAGGACGGCACCCTCCTGGTGCTGGACCGGCTGCGGGACAAGTCCGTGGCCATCATCGACCCCGAGACGGGGACGCTCCGGGGAGACCTGCCGCTGCAGGGCGAGGGCATCCCCGAGCCCGGCGGCATCACCGGCACCTTCGTGGATGGGGACTCGGTGTACGTCGAGCGCGAGCACGGCGCGCTGGTGCGCATCGGTGATCTCTCGGGCACGGCCGACACCACGCGCCCGGAGATTCCCGGCCGCCCCACGCGGGATGGCCGCTCGTACATCGTCGCCAGCATCATCGACAGGCCAGGAGGCCGCCTCCTGGTCAACGCCATCGACCGGCAGACGAACCAGCAGCGCTACACCCGCGAGTACCGGGTGCAGTTCCCGCTGATGTACATCACGCTGCTCGACTCCGACCGCTCCGGTGTCATCTACCTGGGAGTGGCCGGGGAGCTGCCCACGAGCAAGGCCAACCCGCCCTCCGAGCCCGGTGTGCGGCTCTTCTGTCTGGATCCACTCGACGGCAAGGTGCTGGGACAGGCGGACCTGCCCCTCAACACCATGCCCGAGGAGACCTTCCGGGACTTCACCGTCCTCGACGAGGGAGGCATCGTCTACCAGTACCGCACCGAGGCCGGTGTCTCCCTGCGCCGCGCGGACTGCCGTTAATCCGTATCAGTCATGTCCCCTCTCCCCTCGGGAGAGGGTCAGGGTGAGGGTGCCCGAGCCCGTTCTTCAACCTGTGGCCTTCGGTGTGGGCAGGGGGTTCAACCCGGGTTCACCCGAAACCCTCACCCCGTCCCTCTCCCGAGGGGAGAGGGGAAATGGCCACCGCGAAGCCGGGTCACCCGGTCGCGGCGAGCGTGTTCACGTACAGCGTCCGCACCTGCTCGGCGAGCGCCACCGCGTCCGGAGCGAACGACTCGGGGGGCAGCGGCGGCAGGACGCGCACGCGCATGGAGGCGCGCGGGCTCATCCAGATGCCATCCCCCGGGAGGAGCTGGGTGGTGCCCTCGATGACCACCGGCACCACGGGCACGTGCTCCTCCAGCGCGAGCTGGAAGGCCCCCCGCTTGAAGCGCAGCAGTCCCTCCTGCGAGTAGGTGCCCTCGGGGAAGATGAGCACCGGCATGCCCCGGCGCAGCCAGTAACGGCACTGCTCGAGCATATGGCCCATGGAGCTGGTGCTGCCGCGCTTCACGGGCACGTAGCCCAGCAGGCTCATCATCCACCCCACGATGGGGATGGGGAACAGGGACGCCTTGGCCACGAACTTGTAGGGGTGGAACAGGCCCATGGCGGCCAGGATGTCCGCGGCGGACTGGTGGTTGGCCACCAGCACGCAAGGCCCGGAGGGCAGCAACTCCCGTCCTTCCACCCGGGTGCGCCACCCCGGCGAGGCGTGCAGCCACAGCCAGTGGCACCAGCGGCACACCAGCCCGTGCAACCACCGCCGGTCCGGATCCACCGGGTACGCGATGAGGAACAGCACCAGCCCCAGCACGAAGAGCACCGGTGCGGTGGTGAGGAAGAGGAACCAGAACCAGGCCGTCACCACGTATTTCATGCGCTCACCTGCTTCACGGCGTCACTGCTCTCCGTCGCTTCGGAGAGCCGGCGGACGAGCCGCCGGCGGACCACGTCGATGTGCTCGCGGAAGAAGTAGAGGTTCTCGGCGTAGGCCAGTGGCACGGGGATCCGGTTCACCGCGCGCTCGGCCTCCTCGAGCCGCTTCAGCATGTCCTCGAGCATCGGCCGTCCGGGGTTCTCCTCCAGCTGAAGCTCGATCTCCTTCAGGCGGGCATACCAGCGGAAGATGCGCGAGCGCACCCGCCACAGATACAGCGCCGGCACGGCCCGCCCGAGCGGCACCACCACGGCGATGATCGGCACCAGCATCACCCAGAGCCGGTCGACCAGGTTCGCGGCCCAGAAGGGCAGGTAGCGTTGCAGCAGCGGGATGCCGGCCTGGTAGTAGCGGCGGGCCTCGCCGCTGAGCGGGAAGCCCGTCTCGAGCGGCGCTGGAAATTCGCCCGAGCGATCGAGCAGCCCGGCGCTGCCGTGGATCTCACTCGCGGTGCGCATGAGGAGGTAGGCGAGCGCCGGATGCAGCGTGTCTCGGGCGACGAGGTTCGCGGTCGGCGCGAGCAGCACCACGTCGCGGTCCGGGATGTCCGCGGCGAGGTTGAACACGCCTCGGGGCAGCACGAGCTTCGACAGGTAGGGGTAGCGGCGGACGTAGGCTTCACCACGTGTGAAGCTGAGGAGGCGCACCCCGGGTTCGGCGGCGAGCTTCTGGATGGCCGGGGCCTCCGCGGGGGAGACGAGGAACACCGCGTCGATCTGGCCCTTCTTGAGCTGATCGATGGCCGCGTCGCGCTCCAGGGACAGGAGCTCCGTCGGAGCCTTTTCCACGCCGTTGACCGACAGGAGCGTGCGGGCGAGCGCGTGCGTCCCGCTCTCGGCGGCCCCGATGGCGATGCGCTTGCCCTTCAGTGCGAGGACGTCGTCGATCGGCTCGCCCCGGTAGAACACCCACAGGGGCACGTACGAGAGGCTGCCGAGCGAGACGACGCGCGCCGCCTTCTCCCCGGCGGCCGTGCCACTCTGCACGAACGCGACGTCCGCCGCCTCCTTCTCGTCCGCGAGGAGCTCGACGCTGGTGACCGACCCCTTCGTCTGCCGGATCTCCACCGTGACACCGTGCCGCGCGAGGCTCTCCTGGTACTTCCGTGCGAAGTACCGGAACCCGCCCTCGTCCTGCGCCGTGGCGAGTACGAGCTTCCTCGGCGGCGCGGGCTTGATGAAGTAGAACGTGACGGCGAACGCGATGCCGATGAGGAGGACCGCGGGCGCGACGGTGAGCCACAGGTCGCGGCGCATCGTGTGCCGGAGCTGGTTCTTGAGACTGTTCGTCGTCATAGGGTGGGCGCGCAGTATAGACGCCGCGAGGGGAATGTCCGCTGGGCAGGCAGGGGAGCACGTTCCTCCCCCCTGGGTGGATGGCGTATCCTCGGCGCCATGGACTGGTCGTGGATGCGTCCGAAGTGGAAGCTGAGCAAGGAGGAGGAGGCTCGCCTGGTGGCGGCCATCCGCCGCGCCGAGGAGGGGCACCGGGGTGAGGTGCTCGTCCACCTCGAGCGGAGCTGCCGTGGGGGCGAGCCGCTGGCCCGCGCCGCACAGCTCTTCGAGGAGCTCGGGATGCGCCGCACGGCCGCCGACACCGGGGTGCTCCTCTATGTCGCGGTGAACGACCGCAAGGCCGCCGTCTACGCAGGCCAGGGAGTCCACGGCGCGGCCCAGCCAGGGTTCTGGCAGGACGTGGTGGACGGACTCGCCCAGGGCTTCCGCGAGGGGGCGCCCATGGCGGGATTGGAAGCGGCCGTCGAGCGCATTGGCGGCCTGCTGCGCACCGCGGTTCCCGGAGAGGACACCCGGGGCAACGAACTGCCGAACGTGGTGAGCCAGGCATGAGTGACGTGACTCGGAACCGTTCCCCCCAGGGGCAGGTCGCCTACGAGGACGTGGACGATCTCATCCACACCGCCACCCGGCTGATGCAGAAGGACGCGGCGCCGGAGACGCTCACCACCGAGGACGTCAAGCGCATCGGGCAGGAGCTGGACATCCCCGCCGAGTACATCGACCGGGCGATGGAGGTGCTGGAGCAGCGCCGGCGGGAGCAGGAGCAGGCGAAGCTCGAGGCGGAGCGGACGCGGCAGGCCCGGCGCGAGCGGCTGCGCAAAAGCGCGTGGGTTGCCGCCGGGGTGGCGATGGTGCTCGGGCTGAGTGGCCTCTTCGTGCGCAACGGCCTCAATTCGACGCTGCAGGAAGTGACGCGCCAGCGTGCGCAGGTGCGCAACGTGGTGGAGCGGCGGGAGCGCGAGCAGGCGCGCTACGCCACCGCCACCCCCGGTCCGGAGCGCGACGCGCAGCTCTCCGGCGCGGAGAACCGGGTGAGCGTGGAACAGCGGCGCTACGACATCCTGGCCACCGGGTACAACGCCTCGGCGTCCTCCTTCCCACAGAGCTGGGTGGTGCGCCTCTCCGGCCTGCCCACCTCCGTTCCGCTGTCCACCGAGGTGGCCTCGTGGTGAAGACCTGGGCGCTGGTGCTGCTGCTGCCAGCGCTGCTTCTGGGCAGCACCCCGGTCATCGACCGGCCCGTGGTGGATGAGCGCGGGGTGTTGTCCTCCGCGGACACGGAAGCGGTGGCCAGCGAGCTGGTGCGCCTGCGCGACGAGACGGGCACGCAGATGGCGGTGCTCCTCGTGGGCACCACCGGGGGCGAGCCCATCGAGGACTACGCGGTGCGGGCCGCCGAGGCGTGGAAGGGAGGCCGCGCCGGCCTGGACAATGGGCTCCTCTTCGTGCTCGCGGTGGACGACCGGCGCGCGCGCCTGGAGGTGGGCTATGGGATGGAGGAGTACCTGCCCGACGACGCGGTGAGGAGCCTGCTCGACGCCCAGGGCCCGCTGCTGCGCCAGCAGGATTACCGGGGCGCCCTGCTGGGCGTCATCCAGGGCGTGCGCGTGCGCCTGCCGGGCGCCCAGGATGTGCCAGAGCTGTCCCATCTCGCGCCGGTGAGCGCCGCGCGGGTGAGCAACACCATGATGGGGTTGATCGCCGTGGGCGTTGTCGCGGGCGTGCTGCTCGGCTTCTGCATCGGACCCTGGAGGGAGCGGCTCGGCACCGGGCGGCTGGCGGGGAGCATCGGCGCGATCCTCCTCGTTCCCTCGGCCATCACCGCCCTCCTGGTGCAGTCCATCCGGCTTCCCACGTTCCACTTCCTGCTGGCCTACGCCACCTTCGCCGCGATGTTCCTCGTGGTGACTCTCGCGGCTCAGCACCTATCCTTCCGGATCGCCTGCGTCATGGGGGTGAGCGCCGCGGTGGGCAGCCTGGTGGCCCTCTCGGACTCCCACTCCACGGACGTGTTGCGGATGCTCTTCGAGGCCGGGAAGTCCTTCACCGTCCTCGCCGCCGTGCTGGTGGTCGTCACCTACCCGCCGGTCTTCAAGGTGTTGCTCGAAATCCTGTTCATGTTCCTCAGCTCCAGCTCGACGGTCAGATCGTCCTCCTCGTGGGGCTCCTCGTCTTCTTCGGGCGGCTCCAGGTCGGGCGGTTCCAGCTCGGGTGGATCCAGCTCGGGAAGCTCCTGGGGTGGGGGAGGGGGCAGCTTCGGCGGAGGCGGGGCCAGCTCTTCCTGGTAGCAACCCCGGACTGGGGGAGGTGCGCACCTTTCCCCAGGCTTGCCCCCTTGATGCCAGCGGCCCTCGTGACGAGCTTCGGCGCTTCGATGGGGGCCTGAGGCCGGGGGTACGGGGTGACGCGAGTCGCGAGTGGCGAGGGTCGCTTCAAGGGCGCATGCGGAGTGTTCACCTGTCTGCTCCTGCTCGCCTGTGAGCCGGAAATTCCGGTGGACGACAGTCCGGTGAATGCGGAGTCGCCTCAGGTGGTGCAGCCGGCCCCGGAGGAGCCCCAGTCGGCGCCGCTGGAGCCCGCGCCGCCCGCGCCCCTACCGCCCGCGCCGCAGCCGCCGGTGCCCCAGCCGCCGCCGGTGCCGCTGGGCCGCAGTTGGTACGTGAGCACGAAGGGCTCGGATGGAGGGGCGGGCACGCTCCAGGCCCCACTGCGCACCATCGGCCGGGCGGCGGCGCTCGCGAAGCCGGGGGAGGTCATCCGGGTGCTCCCGGGGGTGTACCCGGAGGAGCTCGTCCTCGAGTCGCGGGGCACGGGCGTGGCCCCCATCACCCTGCGGGGAGAGGGTTCGCCGCGTCCCACCCTCGTCCCGAAGGACAGGGTGCGCGGCGCGATCCTCCGGGTGCAGGGGCGCTGGAACCTGGAGAACCTGCACATCGACGTCGCGGGGGCGAGCATGTTCGCCGTCCTCTTCGACGCCGCCGCCAGCCAGTCCGTGTTGTCCGGAAGCGAGCTGCGTGGCGGGACCTCGGGGGCGGGGGTGTGCGTGGAGGGCGCGCGGGACATCACCGTGCGGAACAATCTGATCCACCACTTCATCAAGCCGGGAGACGACTCCCATGGCGTGGCGGTGGTGGGCCCGGCCCGGAACATCGTCATCCGGGACAATGACATCCATCACAACTCGGGGGACTCCGTTCAATGTATGCCGGGTGTGGGCCCCGCGGACGGCGTGCTCATCGAGCGCAATACGATGCACGACGAGGGCGAGAACGGGGTGGACATCAAGCACTGCCTTCGCGTCACGGTGCGTGACAACGTCATCTCCGGGTTTCCCAATACGGCCATCCGCCCGGTGGGCTCCTCGGCGGGGGAGGCGGTGGTCATCCATGCTTCCGCCCGGGACATCATCATCCAGGGCAACGCCATCTCCCGCGCTGGCCGCGGTGTCTCCATCCTCCTCGACGGCAGCACGCCCCCCGAGAACATCTCGGTGGAGGGCAATCTCTTCCAGGACATCCGCAACATCCCGGCGGGCAACGGGCATGGCATCCGCATCGAGGGCGCCAGGAACGTGAAGGTGGTGGGCAACACCTTGGAGGGCACGGCCAGCTACGGGCTGATGCTGGCCGCCGATGGCAGGAGCGTCACAGGGCTGGAGGTCCGGAACAATTTCCTCCGGGGAGGGACGCAACCGCTACTCCTGCGGCTGGGGGCCTCGGGTTTCCGCCCGGGGCTCCTGATGCGGGACAACCAGTACGCCAGCGGGGGCATCCTGAAAGCAGACGGCGCCAACTTCCCGGGTGAGCAACTCACCCTCTCGTCCCCGGAGAAGCTCGAGGTGTGGAGGCAGGTGCTCGGGGTGGACGTGGGCTCTAGCGTGCTGGAGTGAAGCCCGCACGGGCGGCGGGTTTGGTTCCCGCCGCCGCCACTGTTTACGCCATGATGTTGAGCGGGACGGCCCCGCATCGCGAGGTGGCTGCCGTAGGTGTGGCGCAGGTCGTGCCAGCCGCTCCGCCCCTCGCGTTCGCTGTCCCTTGGTTGACTCGGCCGTACGGCCTCCTTGTAATCCCGCGTGGGGTTCCTCGTGAGCGGAGCCCATGCCAGGAGGCGCTGGGTGCCAAGAGGGGTGGCTCTTCTGACATGCATGTTGCTCGTGGGGTGTAGCAGCGCCCCCCGGAGCGTATTCCCGGCCACTGGACAAGCAAGGTACTGCGTCTACGTCCCGAGCAGCGGCTCTGAACAGGCAGAACAAGGTGGAGCATCTGCCGCAGCGCCTGCGCCGGGGGCGGGTTCGCCGAGGGCTCCACTTCCCCATTCCCCATCACCGCTGCGAGGGCTTCCTGGCGGAGGCGCAGGAGATGGGGTGCCCCGCGGCATGCTCCGCCCGGTACCGCAAGGCGGCACGGCCGCGGCAGGAGCAGGCACTGGCGCTACGGCAGGAGAAGCCCTTGTCACGGGCGGCGCGATCGTCGCGGCCGCGGGCAGTGTTCTGCTGCTTTGCTTCACCGTCAAAGCGGTTGTGGAAGGTGAGCAGACCCCCATCGATATCGCGGACAAGTTCTACGGCACACACTTCGGAGATGTTTCTGGATGGGTTCAAGGCCGGTATCCCCCGAAGGGCTCTGCGCATCCGGCCACCATCGAGATGGAGATCCTCATTCACCAGGCGCCTGACGGTACAGTGGAAGTGACGACAAGCGCGCCCTTGGCCCAACCTGAATCGGTGTCCCCGCCCCGCGCTCCTCCCAGTGGATGGTCAGATGCGGAATCCGACAGGGAAAGCAAAAAGAAACGCGGCCGTCTCTATGTGACCTACAGAAAGCTCAACAAGAAAACCAACCTTTACTACGCTGGCCGGACCAGCATGGTCGTCGATCTCGGCCTGCCTCTTGACCTCCAGGCGCAGTTGGCCCTTCGGTTCTGAGACAGGAATCATCATGTTGATGAGAACGAAGACCCGAAGGATGCTTCATTTGCTCAAGCAATACTTGATGTATTCGACCATGGGGCTGCCATCAACTACGATCAGAGGTATGATGATCCAGCATACTGGCGGATTCGCGGAAGAGAGCAGCAATTGATAGACTTCAGTGGAGGCGCCCAGTCCGACACGGGCAAGCCCCATCGAACCGAGAACGTCGTGCGCGCCGTGGCAAAAGACAACCCGCGGGGCAGACGGTTTCACGATGCTGCCACGACTCGCTGGGGCGAGCTTTACCGTTACACAGGATACTAGGACATGCCGCCAACGCATAAACCAGGTTCATTTTGGAGAATTCCCCTCCCAGACGGCTCCTTCGGTTATGGCCGGGCTCTCGAATTGCATTTCGATGCCTTCTACAATTACAGGACCACCAGTCCAGACTCGGACCTGGACAGGATCGCATCCAAGCCCGTTCTTTTCAGGATTATGGTCAAGTATCCCTACCCGAAGTCATGGGAACTCATTGGGTGGAGAGAGATTGAGGAGCGCCTGATGCAACCCATTGTCCAATTCAGAATGGAAGTGGGCCCACTCCGGCGCTGTTGGATTTTCGATACCCTCGGCAATTCAAGAGAGGCGTCCCCCCAAGAGTGTATTGGGCTTGAGCCAGCGTCTGTTTGGGAATCACACGGTGTCGAGGAACGTCTGCTCGATGCCTTCATGGGGCGGCCCAACGACAGTTTGGTGCACGCATGGAAGGAGTTGGAGTAGCAGAGTGTCTTTAAAGGCGACGGGCTCAGCCATGTTGCACGTGTCGCAGGAACCTGCGGAACGTGCAGGGAGTTTCGCACCGCCCGGCGGCGGGTTCGATTCCCGCCGCCTCCACGGAAACACCCTTCGCGGCCGGTGTACTCTGGGTGGCCCCATGCACGCTTTCCTCCGGCTCGCGCTCGCCCTGTTCCTCCTCGCCGCACCCGTTGCGCTCGCCCAGACGAAGGATCCGGAGGGCCCGCCCCGTTGCCTCACCGTGCCCATGGCGGACGGCATCTACACCGACCCGAAGGCGAACCAGACGGGGCTCGTGGTGGTGGAAGGGTGCGTCGCCGCCTTCGGTGCGTCCTGCGTCAACACGTCCCGCCTGGAGGTGCAGAAGGACCGCATCGAGCTGCGCTGCTCCGGTGGCCGCGGGTATGACGAGGAGGACGAGCCTCTGTCTTATCGCGCCTCGAAGGGAGCCCTCCTGCTCCAGGGCGTGAAGAAGTCGCGCCTCGAGCGCCAGCCGCTTCCCGCCGACACGTTGGTGGAGCGGCTGCGCAGCCCGGATGAACGGGTGGTGGGCGCCGCCATTGAGCGCGCGCTGGCGCGGCAGACGGAACCCGAGGTGTGCACCGCCCTCGGGGCGCTGGTGAAGGACGCCAGCGTCTTGCTCCCGAAGCCGGACGAGGCCGGCGTCCCGGAGAATGTGCTGCGAGTCATCGCTGGTACGCAGGCGCCCTGCCTCCAAGCGGCACTGCGCGAGAGCCTGAGCAGCGGCGGCCGCCTCGCGGATGCCTCGCTGGAGCAGCTCTCGAAGGTGACGGAGGACTCCTCCCAGCAGCTTCAGGATCTGCTGCGGTTCATCGACTCCAGCAGGTTCCCCGGTCTCACGACCCTGCCAGCACGCAGCCACCCGATGCTGGTTGCCGAGTTGTCGGCACGCGTCACCCGCGGCACCCCGCCCCCGGTGGCACTGGCCTCCGCGCACCTGCTCGGGAGCCTCACCTGGGATCGGAAGACGTTGGGCGGGGAGCTGCTCGCGCTGGCGGCGGGCTCTTCGTCCTGTGAAGTCCGCATGGCGTTGCTCTCCGGGTACTACATGGAGGCGGGGAGCGCTGGCGAGCTCGTGACGCTCTACCGGCCACTGCTCTCCTCCGAGGGCCGGGCCAAGGCCCAGGGAAACCCCAAGCACTGCACGCGCGCGCATGCCCTGGCCGCCTACAACCTCGCCTGGCGGCTCAAGGAGCTCGAAGAGAGCGCCCCCCAGGCCTGGGAGCTGATCATCAGCTCTCTCCAAGGCCCGGAGACCGAGGCCACACGCGAGCGGGTGAGCGCCATCGTGTTCGGCCACTCCTCCATCTGCGTGCGGCGTCCCGCCTCCGCTCCACCGGAAGTGATCGAGAAGCTCCTGACGGTGCTACGCGGCAAGCCCCACTGTTGAGAGTATGTGTGCCCATCCCCCTTGGTGTTGAGGTACCGTTGGCGCCATGTCCAATGGCTTCATCTGGTCCAGCGAGGACGAACCGCACGCCGCGCGGCGGCGCGAGCTGCTTCGCACGCATCCCGAGATCAAGGAACTCTACGGCCCGTGCTCGCGCACGAAGTACGTCTGCACGCTGCTCGTCGGGCTGCAGCTCTCGCTCGCCGTCCTGCTGCGTGACGCGCCCTGGTGGCTGATTGTTCTGGTCGCCTATGCGGTGGGAGGAGTGATCAACCAGGCGCTACTCCTGGCCATTCACGAGCTCTCTCACAATCTCGCGTTTCGCAAGCCCTGGCACAATCGCGTGTTCGGCGTCTTCATCAATCTGCCCGTGGGGGTGCCGGTCGCGGAAACATTTCGCTACTACCACTTGCGTCATCACACCCATCAGGGTGACGAGCGGCTCGACACGGATATACCGACGGAGTTCGAGGCGCGCTTGCTGCGCCATCGCGCAAGCAAACTGCTCTGGCTCTCTTGCCAAGGCTTTGCCTACGCGCTCCGCCCGCTGTTCGTGCATCCAAAGAAGCCGGGGGCTTCCGAGATCACGAACCTACTCGTGCAGGTCGCGTTCAACGTGGCCGTGTTCCATTTTTGGGGCGGCAAAGCGCTTGCCTATCTGCCGATCAGTTCACTGA
>DASQMW010000032.1:0-48605 GCA_035645295.1 Archangium sp. | reverse complement strand
GACGCTTGACGTTGGCCCCGCAGCCCTTGAGCACTTCGCGGGTGCGGGTGTCCTTGGTGAGCGCGAGCAGCAGGTGCTCGAGCGTCAGGTATTCGTGTCGCATCCGGCTCGCCTCGTCCAGCGCGTTCCGGAAGCTGTCCTGCAATGCCTTGGCAATCAGCGGTCCTGCCACGGTCTCAACCTTCCTCTGGTTCCATCGAGAGGCGCAGCGGGAAGCCATTCTCCCGCGCCGCCGCCTCCACGGTCCGTATCTTCGTCTCGGCGACCTCGAACGTATAAACGCCCGCCACGCCAACTCCGTTGTAATGAACGTGCAGCATGATCTGCACGGCGTCCGTCTCGGATTTGTGGAAGACCTCCTTCAGGACGGCCACCACGAACTCCCGGGTCGTGTAGTTGTCGTTGTGCAGCAGTACCTTGTAGAGGGTGGGCCGCTTGAGTTTCTTCTGCGGTACCGTCTCCGTGACAACGTTGGAATCCGGGTCGTACTTCTCTCGGGACATGGTCTCCCTCTAACGAATAGTGGGCACAAACGGCCCCCGCTTGAATCCTGTTTCGGCCCGCCACCGGGGCAGGCCAGCCAGCACGGCCGCCCGTTCGTGCTCCAGGAAGGAGCGTACAGCCCGGTCGACCCCTGGGTGGAAGAGCAAGTGAGCGCTCCAGGTGAGGCTCGGCTCGAAACCCCGGGTGAGCTTGTGCTCCCCCCCCGCCCCCGGCTCGAAGCGCTCCAGCCCCCGGGCGATGGCGTCGGCCACCGGGTGGTAGAGGCACACGTTGAAGTGGAGGAAGGGGTGCTCCTCCACGCAGCCCCAATAGCGGCCGTAGAGTGCCCGGGGCCCCACCAGGTTGAAGGCCCCCGCCACCAGCCGGCCCTCCCGGCGGGCCTCCACCACCTCGCAGGCGTGGGGGAAGGTGGACAGCATCCGGGCGAAGAAGTCCCGGGTAAGGAAGCGCACGCACCACGGGTACTTGTCCACCGTGGAGGCATACAGGCGATAGAGGTCGTCCGGGTCCACTCCGGCCAGCTCTCCGCCCCGGAGGGTGCGCAGGGTGAGGCCCTGGGCGGCCGGGGCCCGCAGCTCCCGGCGCAGCTGGTTGCGCCGCCGGGTGTGGAAGCGGCCGAGGAAGTCCTCGAAGGAGCCGTAGCCCGTGTTGCGCCACTGGTACTGGACACCCAGACGCACCGCGTAACCGGCCGCCTCCAGGGCCCGGGTCTCACCCTCGGTGGGGAAGAGGACGTGGACGCTGGAGAAGCCCTGGGAGTGGGCATACTCCAGGGCCGCGCGGGCCAGTTCCTCCTCCCGGGCCGCCCGGTCCTCTCCGGACGCCACCAGCAGCCGGCGGCCAGTGACGGGGGTGAAGGGCACGGCCAGCACCAGCTTGGGGTAGTAGCGCACGCCCAGCCGCTCGGCGGCGGTGGCCCAGGCTCCGTCGGCGACGAACTCGCCGTGGCTGTCGTCCTTGAGGTAGGCGGGAGCCGCCGCCACCAGCCGGGCGCCCCGCCACAGCGTGAGGTGGTGGGGATGCCAGCCTACATGGGGCCCCACGCTGCCACTCTCCTCCAGCGCCGCGAGGAAGGCCCACTCCAGGAAGGGCCGGCCCGCATCGTCGAGCAGCGCGTCCCAGGCTCCCCGGGGAACCTCGGTGATGGCGCGATGGAGGCGCAGGGTGGGCGGCAGCGGGTCGGACATCGTCGAGCGGCGGCAGCCTATAACGGCCGGGCCGCGGACCCGCCAGCCCGCTCCGGGCCCGCTCTTCCAAAAGGTGTCCGACAGTTGGACAACTTTGCCGCCTATTTGCCCCGGGTGAGCTCGGCGGCGAGGAAGCGGCCCACCTCGGCCAGCCCGGCCTGGGCGCGCTGCCGGCCCTCGGGCGACTCCATCACCCGGCGCGCGGCCTCGCTGGCGGTGCCGGCCTCCAGGTCCGCGAGCACCAGGAAGGCACTCCACGCGGGGCTCAGCTCCGCCACCCGTCCGGGCCGCGTGGGCCGGTCCTTCAACGTGGTGGCCACCTTCTCCAGCAGCCCCTCGTCGTCGAGCCGCTTGGACTTGCCCCGCATGGCCGTCCACGCCTCCTCCAGCAGCGAGGGCAACAGCCGGCCCTGGAGGGCGGAGGAGAGCCGCTGGGAGGCCTCGTCCTCGTCGATGTTGTGGGCGCGCGCGTAGGTGGGAATCAGCTTCGCCACCACCACCGGGCGCGTGGCCAGGTGCGCCAGCCGAGGGGGATAGGCCATGGCGTGCCTCCTCCTACCAGCGCACGAGGAGGCGGAAGCCCAGGTGCGAGCGATCCTCCACGCTGATGATGGGTTGAACGTGGGCCCGCTCCAGGGCCACCTCGAGCGCCCCGGCGATGAACTCCGGGCGGTTGTGCGTGTCGGGGATGGTGATGCGCCGGGCGCGCTCGCCCACCGACACCAGCTGCACGTCCAGGTCCGGCCGCCCCATCATCGCCAGGTAGCGCGGCAGCCGCTCCACCACGCGCGCTGCCCCAATCATGGGCAGCGCCACCGCGGCCACCCGGCCCACCAGCGTGTCGGAGAAACCCTCGGTCAGCTTGCGGCCGAGGATTCGGTAGGCATCCGCGTCGCTCAGCTCCGCGTAGGCCATGTCCCTCGCCAGCGCCACGCACCGCTTCCACACCTGCACCGGGTAGTCGACTTCGGGGCACTTCGGCTCGTACCCCTCCGCCACCAGGGCCCGGGCCAACTGGGGGTTCGGCTCCAATCCCCGGACGAACAGCCCCTCGAAGACGCTCGACGGGATGCGCGGCTGTGCTGCCAATCTGGAGGTCTGCGCCAGCAGACTCGAGCTCTCCATGGGACATCTCCCTCGGTTGGATACCCAACCGTTCTCTCAGCTTATCATGCCTGAACGGTCATTCACTGAAATCAGGTAAGAATCTGATTGTCCGATAAAGCAATCAAGGAGGGTCATAACCCCCCCAGCTCGCGGTTGCCACGGGCGGGCGGGCGGCTTAGAGGAAGGGCACAGGAGAGATTTCTACATGTCGGTGAACATCCAGCTCGAGTGGACGCCCAACCCCAGCACGCTGAAGTACGTGGTGGACCGGCGGCTCGTGTCGTCCGGTGCGGTCAACATCACGAGCAAGCAGGCGGCGGAGGAGAAGTCGCCGCTGGCGCTCAAGCTCATGAACATCAAGGGCGTGACGGCGGTGATGGTGGGCAGCAACTTCGTCACCGTCACCAAGGGCGACGAGGGCGAGTGGGACGAGATGAACGACGCGGTCATGGCCACGCTGGACGAGCACCTGACGGCGGGGCTGCCCTCGGTGAACGAGGAGGCCCTGGCGGCGGCGCGTACGACGGCGGCCGAGGGCGGCTCGGTGGAGGCGCGCATCCAGGACATCCTGGACGCGGAGATCCGCCCGGCGGTGGCCCAGGACGGTGGCGACATCACCCTGGACCGCTATGAGGAAGGCATCGTCTACCTGCACATGAAGGGCGCCTGCGCGGGCTGCCCCTCGTCCACGGCGACCTTGAAGATGGGAATCGAGACGCGTCTGCGTGAGCTCGTCCCCGAGGTCACCGAGGTGGTGTCCGTCTGAGGCGGCAGGTCAAAGGCAAGCAGGTCCGGCGGGAGCTGCTGCCGGACCAGTCCAAGGAGCTCCTGCGCGAGCTGCACCTGCTCACGCGGGAGGGCAACCTCAACGCGGACGCCCTGCGCAAGCTCAAGCAGGTCAACCACCTGGTGGGCCTGTTGCGGCCGGCCATGGAGGACGTGCAGGGGCGCCATGGCGCGCCCGTGGTGGTGGACGCGGGCAGCGGCAACGCGTACCTGGGCTTCATCCTCTACGAGCTGTTCCTCAAGGACGCCGAGGCGGGCACGCTGTTGAGCGTCGAGGGGCGGCCGGAGCTGACGCAGCGGGCGCAGGAGCGGGCCGGGCGGCTGGGCTTCGGGCGGATGCAGTTCCAGACGGCGCACCTGGACGAGGCGCAGTGGCCCGAGCGCGTCCACGTGCTCATGGCGCTGCACGCGTGCGACACGGCGACGGACGACGCGCTGGCGGTGGCCATCCAGAAGGGCGCGGACCACGTGGCGGTGGTGCCGTGCTGCCAGGCCGAGGTGGCCACGCAGCTCAAGGAGAGCAAGCAGGCGGTGGAGCCGACGCTGGCGCTGCTCTACCAGCACGCCTGGCACCGGCGGGAGTTCGGCAGCCACCTCACCAACGTCATCCGCGCGTTGACGCTGGAGGCCTTCGGCTACCAGGTGACGGTGACGGAGCTGACGGGCTGGGAGCACTCGCTGAAGAACGAGCTGATTCTCGGCCGGCGCGTGCACCGGGAGAACCGGCAGGCGCGCGCGAAGCTGGAGTCGCTGCTGGGCTCCTTCGGGGTGCGGCCCAAGCTGGCGCGGGTGCTGGGCGTGGAGCCCGCGCCGCGGACGCTTCCTCCTCCTCCCTGAGCGCGACGGGCTCCGGGCCCGTTGCTCCTGGCGCGTGCGCCTGGCCCTGACGCGTGACCCGGGGTGACGTTCGCGGTAGGGTGGGGCACCAGACCTCCGCCGTCAACCTGGAGCCCCTCATGGAATGGTTGCTGTCCACCTCGACGCGCCTGGACGTACCGGTGCGCGCTGTCCTGTTCCTGCTCATTCTGGGCGGGGTGCTGTGCGCCGCCGCGATGCTGGTGCTCCTGCACCGCAACCTCTGGACCCGGTACTACCGCCAGACCTGTGAGCTGCTGTGCACGAGAGGGCTCCAGCGGGCGGAGGAGCGCTTCCGGAGGGCGGCCCAAGGCGCGTATGGCTCGTCCCGGACGGCGGCGCTGGCGGGAGTGGGGGTCTGCCGCATGCAGATGGGCATGTACGCGGAAGCCGCGGCCGTGTTGGAGCCGCTCATGGCACGGCGGCTGCCGCGCTCGATGCGGCTGGACGAGATCGCCCTGCCCGGGCACCTCGCGCTGTGCCTGGCCATGATGGGAGATACCTCGCGGGCCAGACACTGGCTCGGCGAGGCCCACGAGCGCTTCGGTGGGCGGGTCACCTTCCTGCTGCTGCCCGAGATCGCCATCCTCTGCCGCGAAGGGCACATGGGCGCGGCGTTGAAGATGATGGAGGACTGCTGGCCATTGCTGGTGGCCGACGGCCGCGTGTGCGTCCGGCTCCGGCTGTTCCGGGCCTTCGCGCAGTGGAAGGTGGACCCCGAGCGCAATCGCGATTTCGTCTACATGACGCTGTTGTCGCTCGCGCCCATCCCCGAGATGGAACTGACGTTCTGCCGGGAGCACTGGCCGGTGCTCGCGGACTTCATGCAGAAGGGCAATGACCTCGTGGCCCGCCGCGAGGAAGAGCGGGCCCAGAGGGAAGCGGAGTTGCAGGCCCGGTATGAGGAGCGGGATCGGCAGCAGGCGTCCGCGGCCCGGGACACGCCCGAGCCGGACGACGGCGAAGACACCTCCCATTGAAGCGCGCGCCCGCGCCTATTTCTCCGGCTTGGACGGCTCCTTGAAGACGAAGCGCTTCACGGCGGTGACGGGGGCATAATGGGGAAGGGCGACGGCACCCGGCCGGGAGTCCGGGCCCTTCTTCAGTCCGTCCTCCTCGTCGTTTCCCAGGGTGAAGCAGACGGGATACATCTTCCCGTCGGGCGTCTGGGCCCGGTCGTACCGGCCATAGACGTTCGTGCCTTCGGTGAAGAGCTCGCCGAAGAGCAGGGTCCCCTCGGTCAGCTGTCCAAAACCGCGCAGCACCCTGCTGGTGATGGGACCGGAGCGGACGAGGGGAGGCGGGCCCCACTCGTCCTGCTGGATGTCGATGAAGACGCTCAGGGGCATTCCCCAGGGCTGGCCGAGCGCCTTCATCGCGGCGCGCGCTTCGGCGGGGCAGTCCATCTCGGTGGGGCGTAGTGGGGCACCGGCGCAGGCCAGGCCCACGCACAAGGCGGTGGTGCCGAGCGCTCTGCCCGGGGAGCCAGCGAGCTGCTGCGGGGGCTCGCTGGGCGGTGTCTTCGGAAGCTTCTTCAAGGGGGCACCTTTCGTGGCTCGTGCCTTCCCGGGGGAGGCAGCCGCGGGGGCTGACTCCAGAGGTAGTGGAGCCGCGGCCGACCCAGCATCGGGGAGTTCCAGTGCCCGCGCCACTTCGCCGCTTCCGGGCGGGAGGACCTCGGAGGAGGACGGCGTGGACCGTGCCAGCTCCGGGGTGGACGGGGCGTCGGAGGCGTGCCGGGCCACTGCCCAGAGGCCGCTCAGCGCGAGGCCGAGCCCCAGCGCCAGTCCCCCCACCTGAATGGCCCGGCCGCGTCCCTGGCCAGGCGTGGGCTCCCCGGCCTGTTGCCCTCTTCCCCGGCGCCTGGCGGATGGGTCACTCGCGAGGAGCAGGAACCGGGGGCCGGTGGCCGTCAGGGGCTGGGTGGGGAAGGCCGGACGGCGGATGCGCTGCCCGGGAGTCTCGCCCTCCCTGGCCGCTGGGGCGGGCTCCCATTCGAAGAGGCTCGCCTCCCATTCTCCGCGCTTGCCGAAGGCCGCCGCCGACATCAGTGCCTGGTGCACCTCGGCGCCGTCGCGGTAGCGCTCCTTCGGGTCCTTCGCCAGCATGCGCATCAGCACGTCGCTCAGCACCCTGGGCACCCGGCGGTTGAAGTCCCGGGGCGCGTGCGCCCGGTGCTGCGCGATCGTCACCGCCAGGAAGTCCGCCGGCAGCTCGGGGTTGAAGGGGTAGTGCCCCGTCACCGCGCGGTACAGGCTCACGCCCAGCGCGTACAGGTCATCCGCGGGACCCGCCTGGTACGGCTCGCCGGACTGCTGGCCCCGCTGCATCCAGAAGCGCATGGCCTCGGGACTACGCAGGTGCGCCGTGCCCGGCGGCAGGGACGTGGGGGTCAGCGGGCTCGCGCCCTCGTAGACGCCGATACCGAAATCCACCAGCACCGGCTCTCCATCCGGCTCGCGGATGAGGATGTTCTCGGGCTTCACATCCCGGTGCACCACGCCCCGGGTGTGGAGCACTCCCAACGCCAGGGCCAGCTTCGCCCCCACTTCGGCGAACCGGAGGAACGAGGGGTTGAGCGTCTCGGTGTGCACGTCCAGGGGAAGGCCGGGCACCAGGTCCATGACGTGGTAGGTGTGACCCTCGACCGGGTCCGGCCAGCGCCCGTGGCCATGGATGCGCACCACGTTGGGGTGCACGGCCTTGTCCATCAACAAGACCACCTCCCGCCCGGCGCGGGCGTCTCCGGGGCGCAGGGCCAGCTTGAGGGCCAGCATGACGCCGGGATGATGGATGTCCTCCACCTGGTAGGCGGCGCCGTATCCGCCCACGCCCAGCTTCTCCACCACACGCCAGTGGCCCACCTCCGTGCCTGCTGGCAGGGACTCGGGCCGGAGGATCGGGGTTGTTTCGTACATGGGGCACCTCAGGGCTCGAAGGGGAGGAGGGAGACGCCGCGCTCGCCGTCCCTTTCGCGCAGTTCCACCCAATACGGGTCCGTGTCCTGCGCGGGCCGCTCCAACTCCACGGCGAGGGCACGGACCTCTCCCGGCTGCAGCCGCGTTCCGTCCATCCACACGGGCAGCCGCCGCACCTCGCGGCCCGCCGCGTCCAGCAGCCGGCCCTCACCGGGGATCCAGGGGCGGGCCTCCTGGGAAAGTCGGAGCGTCGCGACCACCACGGCGCGGGCGCGCGTACGGTAGACATCCTGTTCAACCAGCCTCACTTCGCTCCGCGAAGATGCTGCCTCCAGATGCTGCCAAGTCACGCCCATGAGTAGCTCCCCCGAAAGCGCCAGCTTGACGAAGCTGCCTGCCTCGCAGCGGGCGAGCACCTCCTCCAGCCTGGACTCCAGCGCCGCGACCGAGCGCGGCTGGCGGATGACGCGCACCTGGACATCCACCTCCCGGGTGGCCGGGATGAGCGCGAGCGTGGCGTGGGTGGGCGGCAGGCCATCCGCGAAGCCCACCTTCAGCAGCAGGGGCCCGTCCTCGGGCAGCGGGAGCGCCGGCCGCAACACCACGAGCCGTGTCGTGGGCTCCACCAGCGCGAAGCGCTCCTCCCGTCCTTCCAGAGCGAGCGAGTCCGGGTCGAGCGGCGCATCGAACTCCAACACCGTGTCGTAGCCAGGGGCGATGCGCACCGTTGGCACCGGTGCGCTGGTGCTGTCGGGGAGCACCAGGTGCCGGGCCTTCAACTCGGGGCTGGAGAGCAGACGCGGCTGGGCCGCGGCGGAAGTGGCGCCCATCAAGGGCAGCAGACACAGGGCACGGCGCGGAAGGGCGAGGGTCACTCCGGAAGTTCCTCCGGCGAGTGAACCTAGCAGGTCATGCGGCGCGGTGGGGGCCGTTGTCCGCGAGGGGCGGCCATGCTGAGATGTGGCCTCGTTCCGTGCGGAGGGTGGCCATGTCCAGAGGTCTGCTGACCGTGATGCCGTTGCTCTTCCTCGGGACGGCCTGCCCGTCCACCTGGGGCAGGGAAGGTTACGTGCAGAAGACCTTCCACAAGAATCTCATGCGGCTCCATTCGGAGTACCGCTCATGTCCGCTCGATGAAGAGGACTGGCTGGAGCTCTGCGGCGAGGAAATCGATCATGAGGGAAGCTGTCCGAAAGAGTGTCCTCTCCCGCGGCAGCTCGAGCCACAATGAGTCCTGGTGAAAAGTTCCATGAAGCGCATGGTTCTTGTCGTCTTGTGCTTTTTGTTGCCTTTGCCGTTGGTGGGATTGTTCTTGGTGGGCAAGTCATGGCCCGGCAAACCCCAGCATCCGTTCGACAACACCCTCCCGATGCTCTCACTCGAGGAGCGGAAGTCTCGTCTGACGTACCAGCACGCTTGTGACACGGATGCGGACTGCGAGTCTCCCCTTGGGTGCTTCATCCTGGGCCCCTCCCGGAGATTCCTGTGTCTGGACAGCACCTGCTTGACGGACCAGCAGTGCGAAGAGGGCTTTTCTTGTGTCCCGCTCAAAACCGCCAGCGGGAAGGCCATGGTTCGGATCTGCTCGCTGGTTGGAAAGCGGAAGGAAGGGGAGATATGCACGGTGCTCGCCACCCTTCAGGAGGACGCGTGCGAGCGGGGTCTTCTCTGCCAGGGGCGCTGTGGGCGCCCGTGCCGGTTGGATGATCCATCGAGTTGTCCCGAGGGCTTCCTGTGCTCGGAGGGGCGCGAAGGCCCTCCGTCGTGTCTGCCCACGTGCGAGGGCCGCCCGTGTCCCGAGGGGTTGCGGTGTCTGCCTCGCGGCAAGCGAGCCTCGGTGTGTGCCCGGGTCCATGGAGAGGACTGCCGGAAGAACAAGTGTCTCCCCATGCATCTCTGTCGGGTGCTCGAGCCACCTCAGCGTCCCTGGGAATTGCGGACGGAATGCACGCGAGTCTGCGACAAGGATTCCTCCTGCCCCGCCGGGCACTTCTGCCACCAGTACCAGTGCCGCAAGCCCTGCGAGCCACAAGCTCCCGAGACCTGCGGGCCAGGGCTGACCTGTGGGCGGCATCACCCCCTGGACCCCTGGTACTGCATTCCGGGCTGAAAGCCCCGCCTCCCGAGCCTACCCGTACGACTCCCGCTTGATGCGCTTGTCCTCGAGGCCCATCGTGTGGAGGTGGCCGAGCACCGTCTCCATGAAGCGCGGTGTGGCGGGGGTGCGCGTCTCCAGCGCCTTGCGCCGGTCCCACGGCGTAATGGCCGGGCCGCACACGTAGACGATGCACGTGGCCCGGTCCGGAATGAGCTCCTCCAACAGGGCCTCGCTGATGCGGCCCTTGCGCACGCCCGGGCCGTAGCGCGACTCGTCCAGCTCCCGGGTGAGGGTGTGCACCACGCGCAGCTTGTCCGGGTGCGCGCGCTCGAGCGCCGCGAAGGCCTCGCGGTAGAGGATGTCGCCCCACGTCTTGTTGGAGCAGATGACGGTGTGGCGCGGCTTGAGGCCCCGGTGCAGGGCGTCCTTGATGATGGAGAAGTTGGGCACCGCGCCAGAGCCGGCCACGACGTGGATGAGGTGGTCCGTGCGCTCCTCGATGTCATCCGGCAGCACGTAGGGCCCCATGAAGCCCAGCACCTTCATGCGCGAGCCGGTGAGGGGCGCGTGGACGAGGTAGGGCGAGAGCAGGGGCGGGTAGCGGGTGAAGCCGGGGATGTAGTCCTCGTCCTTCACGGTGATGGCCACCAGGGGCTCGTGCGGCGCGGAGGCCAGCGAGTACGAGCGCGCGGGCTCCTTGCGGCCCTTGTGCTCCTGGAGGTAGGCGGCGAAGCGGCCCAGCGCGGGGAACTGGTGCGGGTCCAGGTTGAGGAACTGGCCGGCCTTGTACTCGGGGCGCTCCTGGCCGAAGTCCAGGTAGAGGGTGGCGGTGTCGTGCGTCTCCAGGCGCACCTCGGTCACCGTCACCTCGTACTCCTTGGGGCGGTTCCGGGCGGTCGTCACGGCTGCGCTCATGGCTTCCTCCCTACCAGCCCGGTGGACGTTCCTTCGAGGAAAGCATTGCGGCCGGGCGTCAGCCGCGGACAATGCCGCTTCAGGTGACGAACGTCCAACAGAGGGAGCACGTCTTCGTCCCGGCGCTGCCGGGGCTGGAGCCCGCCGTGCACGCCGAGGCCGAGGCCCTGGGTTTCTCGTCCCGTCCGGTGGAGGGCGGGGTGGAGCTCACGGGCGCGCCAGGGCTGCACCAGGAGGCCAACCTGCGTCTGCGCACGGCGAGCCGCGTGTGGCTGCGGCTGGGGCGCTTCTCCGCGGCGGATGCCGGGGCGCTCGCCAAGGGCCTGGCGGGGCTGCCCCTGGACAAGGTGTGGGACAGGCGGACGGCGCCGAGGCTCTCGGTGGTGCTGCACCGCGCCCCCTTCAAGGGGCCGGACGGGGTGCTGGCCGCCGCGGCGCGGGCCTGGGGGTTGCCCTCGGTGGAGCGCGCGGGCCCGCTGGACGAGGAGTCCTCCGAGGGCCTCACCCTGCTCGTCCGGGTGGAGGGCGACACGTGCACGGTGAGCGCGGACACCAGTGGTGAGCCGCTGCACCGGCGCGGGTACCGGCAGGAGGTGAGCCGGGCGCCCCTGCGCGAGACGCTCGCCGCGGGCATCCTCGTGCTGGCCGGGTATGACGGGGTGGAGCCGCTGGTGGACCCGATGTGCGGCTCGGGCACCTTCCTCATCGAGGGCGCGTGGCTGTCCCAGCGGCGGGCACCGGGGCTCCAACGCGCGTTCGCCTTCGAGCGCTTCCCCGGCTTCGACGCGGTGGACTGGGGTGCACGCAAGGCGAGGGCGGAGGCGGAGGCGCTGCCGGCACCGCGCTCGGCGCTGAGGGGCCACGACCTCAACGCGGGCTCGCTGGGCACGGCGCGGCGCAACGCCCGGCGCGCTGGGGTGACACTCACGCTGGAGCGCCAGGACGTGCGCACGCTGGCGGCGCCGGCGGGGCTCGGGCCCGGGCTGGTGGTGGCCAATCCCCCCTACGGCAAGCGGGTGGGGGCGGCCGAGGACCTGCCGGGGTTGTACCGGGCGATGGGGGCCACCTTCCGGCGGGCCTTCAAGGGCTGGCGTGCCGCGGTGCTGCTCCCGGACGACGCGGGCCTCCTCCGCGCGCTGGGGCTGCCCGAGGGACGCAATCTCCCGGTGCGCAACGGTGGCCTGCGCTGCCGCCTCCTGGTGTGCACGCTCTAACGCGCGGGCGGAAGGGGCCGCGGCTCCAGTTGGAGCGGCAGCCGCAGCTCGAAGCGGGCGCCGCCTCCGGACCGCTGGCCCACCGACACCGTGCCCCCGTGGGCGTTCACCACCCGCCGCACCACCGCCAGGCCCAGGCCCGTGCCCGTGGTGCGCGTGGTGAAGAAGGGCTCGAAGATGCGCGGGGCATCCCCCGCCGAGATGCCGGGGCCCTGGTCCTCCACGGTGAGGCAGATGCCCTCGGGCACGCTCCCCAGCGTCATGTGCACCAGCCCTCCCAGGGGCGAGGCCTGCACGGCGTTGCGCAACAGGTTCTCCAGCGCCAGCTGCAACAGGGACTCGTCCGCGTGAATCATGGGCAGGCTGGGCGCCTCGTCCACCGTCACCCGCACGGTGCCCAGCTGGCGCCGCTCGTGGAAGAGCTCCAGCGTTCGCCGGGTCAGCTCGCCCGCGTGCAGCGGGCGCGGCCGGGGCTCCAGCGGACGCACCACATCCAGCAGGTCGCGCACCATCGCATCCAGCCGCGTGGCCTCCTCCTCCAACATCTCCACCGCGCTGGTGCCGACGGGACCCAGCTTGCCCCGCTTGAGCACCGCCACCGCGTTGAGGATGGAGCCCAGCGGGTTGCGCACCTCGTGGGCCACCACGCCCGCGGCCTCGCCGAGCACCGTCAGCCGCTCCTGCGCCACCAGCTCCGACTGCAGCCGTGACAGCTCGGCCAGCCGCGAGGCGGCGAGCCGGTGGTGGCGTACGTTCTCCAGGGCCCCGCTCACCTGCCGCGCGAACAGCTCCAGCGTGGCCGCGCTCGTCGGCGTCAGCGTCTCTCCATGGACGGACAGCACCCCGTAGGGCGCCCCCTCCACGAAGATGGGCGCGTCCAGGGCCCGGACGACCGGCCACGTCCGCCGCATCTGCACCAGCAGCTCCGAGGGCTGGACGTTCTCCAGCACCCGGAGGATGTCCTGGTGGAAGGCCGCCTTGCGCCGGGTGAGCACCTCCTCGAGATGGGGCACGCGGGCGCGGGGAATGCGCAGCGAGTGGAGGGGTTGCCCGTGGAGCCGCTCGCCGTCGGCCATCCGGGCGGGGTCCTGCCGCATCGGCCCATGGACGAGCGTGTCCCCCTCCACCAGCAGCACCGTCACGAAGAAGCCCTGCCGGTGGATGGCCTCCACCGTCGTCTCCAGCACGGCCTGCTCGTCGCGGCAGCGCATCAGCTCGCCCGCCGTCTGCACCAGCGCCTCGGTGAGCCGCCGCGTGCTGGCCTCGCCCTCGGCGTCGAACAGCATCAGCAGCAGATCCTCGGGCCGCAGCCCGGCGCCCCGGCGCATGCACCAGGTCCGCTCCTCGCCTCCCGCCCCGCGCACGCGGACCCAGACCGTGTCGGGAAACCCCTGCCCGCGCGCGGCGTCCGCGTGCATCGGCTCCAACCACGACTGATCCTCGGGCGCGTAGCGGGCCAGCAGCTTCAGCAGCTCGGTGGCGCGCACTTCCTCCAAGCCGATGCCCAGCAACGCCAGCAACGCCGCGTTGGCGTAGACCACGTGGTTGTCGCGCACCACCAGGACCGGAGCAGGCAGCCCCTCGAGCGGACGGTACTCCGCCATGTCGGACACTTCAGTTCCTCCCGGATGCAATCACTCCCGCCTTGCTCCGTAGACCAGAGCGTAGGGCAAGACAGGGGAAATGCACATGTGCTTCGACAACGTGATGGATCCGGACGGGCAGGAACTGAAAGCGGTGGGGGTGGTGGCGGCCGGCTACCTGCTGCTGGCCGCGGTCTTCCTCAGCGGCCTGTTGTAGGCACCCCGGTGCGGTGGCCCCGGAGGAACTCGTCGATGAACGAGCGCTCCTCCGCCCGGAGATCCGCCAGGCCCAGGCCATAACCGCGCGGTTGCTTGCCGTCGTCCAGCGTGTACTCCCAGATGACGGAGCTGCGCAGCTTGATCTGCTTCTGCTGCTGCTCGAAGTCGAGCACCAGCTCCACCCGCGTGCCCAGCTTGATCGGCTTGTCGGTGGGCAGGAAGAGGCCGCCGGACTGGAGGTTGATGATGCGGTGGTCGGTGAAGATGCCCGCGTTGCGCGTGCTCACCTTGACGCTCACCTGGAGCCGGTCGTTGCGCGTCTGCATCCCGACGAACTCCTCGGCCGAGTAGGTGTAGACCGGGCCGCCCTGCTGCTGCGGGCCGCGGGCCGCGTTGGGAGCGCGCGCGGGCGCCTGTTGGGCCTCGGCCTCGCGCATGCGGCGCGAGAGCAGCTCGAAGACCTCGGCGTGCACCTTGCGCAGCTCGGGGTGGGTGTCCTGTCCCTGGTGCTCCGGCGAGTAGCGCTTCGCCAGGCGGAAGAAGGCGCCGCGCAGCTCCTCCACCGGCGCGTCCGCCTTCACTCCGAAGAGCTGGTGGGCAGGCAGCCCCTGCATCTGGCTCAACTGCTGGCGCAGCCGCGCGGCCTGCTGGGCCTCGGCCGCCGGGTTGGCCTTGAGCGTGCCCAGCAGATCCTTCACCTCGTTGAACTGCTCGATGGGCTCCCACGAGGAGCCGTCGCGAGAGGCGCGGGTGACGGCCTTGAGCCGCCCCGAGCCGATCAGCTCACGCAGCGACTGGAGCGTCAGGGGCCCCAGCACGCGGCCGATGGAATCTCCGATCCAATAATTCGTCGACACGCGGTCACCTCGTGGATCAGTGGGCCAGGGCCTGCCGGACGGCCAGGGCGATTTCCAACGGATGGAAGGGCTTGCCCACGAAGCCCACGGCCCCGGCGGACATCGCCTGCTCCACCACGGGCTCGGCATCCATGCTGCTGATGATGAGGACACGGGTGTCCGGCGATGAGTCCTTCATGGCCGCCAGCACCTCCAGACCACTGCGCCGGGGCATGAAGAGATCCAACAGCATCACCGCCGGACGCTCGCGCGCCGCCACCTCGAGCCCCTCCTGCCCATCCGAGGCCTCGAGGAGCCTCACCTCGAGGCCACTCTCTTGGATGGCGTCCCTGAGGAGATTGCGGACGAAGCGATCGTCATCGACCAGCAGGAGAGTCGGGGTGCTCATGCGTGTGAATGATAAACCAGATGGCTCTCGAATGCGCGCGCAACCTGGAAGTCCGTGCATCGATGAACGCAGCGTGAAAGATGATGGACGGGAAGTCGACGGATGCGGCTCGACGCGCCTGTTTTTGAAGTAAGGGAGGGAGCATGTCCACCGACAAGGCCCTGGCCTATTTCGACGCGCAGAAGAACAGCTACCTCGAAGATTTGAAGCAGTTGGTCCGCATTCCCAGTGTGTCTTTCGACGGATTCGATCCGGCGCACGTGCGCGCGAGCGCGGAAGCGACAGCGAGACTGTTGAAGTCGCGTGGCTTCGAAAACGTGCAGCTGTTGGAAATCGAAGGCGCACATCCATATGTCTATGGGGAGATTTTGAAGGCCCCTGGCAAACCCACGCTGCTGCTGTATGCGCACCATGACGTACAGCCCGCGGGAGACGAGGCGGCGTGGAAGAGCCCGCCGTTCGAGCCGCAGGTGCGGGAGGGCCGGCTGTATGGCCGGGGTTCGGCGGACGACAAGGCGGGCATCGTGGTGCACACGTCCGCGGTGGACGCGTGGCTGAAGGGCGCGGGCGCGCTGCCCCTCAACGTGAAGGTCGTTATCGAGGGCGAGGAAGAGGTGGGCAGCGAACACCTCGGGACGTTCCTGCAGAAGCACAAGGCGCTGCTGAAGGCGGACGCCATCGTGCTCACGGACACGACGAACTTCGAGACGGGGCTGCCGTCCATCACCACCGCGCTGCGCGGACTGCTGACGGTGGACGTGGAGGTGCGCGCGCTGCGGCAGGCGGTGCACTCGGGCATGTGGGGCGGGCCGGTGCCGGACCCCGTGATGGCGCTGTGCCGGATGCTCGCGACACTGACGAACCCGGACGGGAGCATCGCCATCGAGGGCATCTATGACCAGGTGCGTCCGCTGAGCGAGGCCGAGCGCCAGAGCATCCAGTCGCTGCCGGGCGACGCGGAGTACTTCAAGAAGCAGGTGGGCATGGTGCCGGGAGCGCAGCTGCTCGGCGGACGCCACCCGTGGGAGATGAACTGGCGGCAGCCCGCGCTGGCCATCAACGCCATCCAGGCCAGCAGCCGCAAGGACGCGCGCAACATCATCTGCGACGTGGCCTGGGCCCGCGTGGGCATCCGCGTCGTGCCCGACATGGACGCCCAGGACGTACAGCGGCGGCTGGTGGAGCACCTGAAGAAGGTGGTGCCCTGGGGACTGGAGCTTCACATCAAGCAAGACCCGCCAGCCGGCCCATGGTTCACGGATATTTCACATCCGGCCTTCCAGGCGGCGTTTCGCGCACTGCGCAAGGGCTACGGCACGGAGCCGGTGGCCATTGGATGCGGTGCGTCGATTCCGTTCGTGGAGCCCTTCGCCAAGGAACTGGGCGGCGTGCCCGCGCTCCTCATTGGCGTGGAGGACCCGTACACGAACGCGCACTCGGAGAACGAGAGCCTTCACCTGGGTGACTACGAGAAGGCGGTGCGCAGCGCCATCCACCTGTACGAGGAGCTGGCGAAGGACCTGAAGTAGCCCAGGGAGCGTGCAGGAAGCCGGCGGCCTGGAACTGGCGCGTCCACCACCGGAACGAGGCGATGGTGAGATGGCCCTCGATGGGCGAGCCGTCCGCGTCCTTCATCAAGTCGTAGAAGGGCACGGGGCCCTCGTAGCCGGTCCCCAGGGAGACGTAGTGGTCCAGGCGCGACCAGCGCACCTTGCCGTTGAACCAGCCCACGTGGCCATGCGGATTGGGCCCGAAGGAAGGAATGGTGACGAGCACCTAGCCGCGGGAGATGCGCGGTGGCATGCGGGTGCTGATGTTGAACGACGCGGGCAAGGTGGATGGCGTCGTCCATCAGGACGTGCTGCCCGGCCCGTATCTCTCGTTCGGGCTGGCCATCTGAGCCGCCCTCTTCCGGGGGGGAACCCGGGGTTCAGCTACCCTCACCCTTTCCCTCTCCCGAGGGGAGAGGGGAGGGGGGCGCGGGAGGGACTCCCTTGCCCGCGTAGGCCACCACCTTCACCTCCGAGGTGTCGTCCAGGGCGAGTCCGTCTCCCTTCGCCTCCGTGCTCGTCACCGCGATGACGTCTCCCCGGTGCAGCTTGAAGAAGCGCTCGTTCTTCTCCGTGCGGTGCTTCTCCTGCATCGCCAGCCCCATGCGGCCCTCGGGCCCACAGCCGATGAAGCGCTGCCGCCCCTTGCCTTCGAGCGACTCGGACACGATGCGGAACAGCCGCTCCGGCCTCGGCTCCGGCCAGCCCTCACCCTTCGGCGCCAGCATCAGGTAGCTCATCTTCAGCGACTCCTTGTGCAGCCCCGCTGCCCGGGCGATCTCCTCCACCACCTTGGGCATCGGCCAGTCGCGCTCCGCGTGGCACCAGTCGCTCTCCTTCACCAGCGCCGGGCATGCCCCCCGGTACATGCACGGCGCGCGGATGGCGTAGCCCTTCTCCACCATCGCGTCCCGCACCTTCAGCAGCAGCCGCGACGTCTCGCGCAGCGCCGGCTCCAGCACCAGCAGGCTCCCGCCCGGCTTCACCTGCGCCAGCGCCTGCTCCAGCAGCGCCGCGCGCGGCTTCACCGCCTCGTCCCCCGAGCCGTACAGCTCGTTGAGGACGTGGCCCATGGTAATCAGGTCGTACTTGCCCTCCGGTGGGGCCGCCTTGCGCGTGGGGTCCCACTCCCGGGTGGCCAGTGCCTCGCCCGCCTCCGCGGCGAGCGCCCGGGCGAGCGTCAACGCTGGCTTGCTCCGGTCCGCCGCCGTCACCTCCGCGGCCCCGGCGTCCAGCGCGGCGAAGGCCATGGGGCCCGGTCCGCTCCCCAGGTCCAGCACGGCGCGAGGCCGGTTGGGCAGCTCTCCCAGCGCCTCGCGGGCCTGCGCATAGGAGACGGGCCAGTAGAAGAGCAGGTAGGCGCCCAGCAGCTTGGGATCGTCCATGTACCGCGCCCCGGCCAGCTTCCGGTCGCGCGTCAGCCCCAGGGAGAGCTGCTTCACCCCGGCTCCCACCTCCTTCACCTCCTGAGGCGTCAGGCGCGTTTCCGGCCCCTCCCCTCGATTCCGGGCCGCGCGCCACACGGCGATCAGCCGCGGTATCCACCGCTCCAGGTCCTTGCCGTAAGCGCCACTCATCCAACCCTGCCTTCCAACGAGGGGTCGCCTCTTGCGGGCAACCGCGTTAAATCCCGTCTCAATGATTTCCGTCCGAGACCTGCGCAAGCACTACCAGGTCCACAAGCGCCCGCCCGGCCTCAAGGCCGCCCTCCGCTCCGTCATCCACCGGACCTACACCTCCGTGAAGGCGGTGGATGGCATCTCCTTCGAGATAAAGCCCGGCGAGCGCGTGGGCTTCCTCGGTCCCAACGGGGCCGGGAAGACCACCACCCTCAAGGTGCTCTCCGGGCTGCTCCACCCCTCCAGCGGCGAGGTGCGGGTGGATGGTCATGTTCCCCGCCACCGCGAGGATGCGTTCCTCAAGAAGATCATGCTGGTGATGGGGCAGAAGCAGCAGCTCCTCTGGGACCTGCCGCCCGCCGAGACGTTCGAACTCAATCGCGCCATCTACGACGTCCCCCGCGTCCAATTCAAGCAGACGCTGGATGAGCTGGTGACGTTGTTGGAGCTGGAAGAGCTCATCAGCAAGCCGACGCGGCAGCTGTCGCTGGGCGAGCGCATGAAGTGCGAGCTGGCCGCGGCCCTCATCCACCGCCCGAAGGTGCTCTTCCTGGACGAGCCCACCATCGGCCTGGACGTGTCCATGCAGGCCACCATGCGGACCTTCATCAAGTCCTACAACGAGCGCAACGGGGCCACGCTCATCCTCACCAGCCACTACATGGATGACGTGGCGGCGCTGTGCCCGCGCGTCATCGTCATCGACAAGGGGCTGTTGTCGTACGACGGCGGGCTGGACGCGCTGGTACAGCGGGTGCGGCCGGAGAAGCGCGTGGTGCTGCGCCTCAACCAGGCGGTGGCCGCCGACAGCCTGGCGTCGCTGGGCAAGGTGGTGACGCACGACAACGCCACGGCGGTGCTGCAGGTGCCGCAGGACGCCGTCAACGCCACCGTCAGCCGGGCGCTCTCCAGCCTGCCGGTGCAGGACCTGACGGTGGAGAACGCGCCGCTGGAGGAGGTCATGAGCGAGCTGTTCGCCGAGACCAAGGCCCGCCGGGGGACGGTGGGCGCATGAGCGTGGGGAGCACACTGCGGGCCCTGCCCACGCTGCTGCGGGTGGGCCTCTCCGAGGCGGTGGCCTACCGGGCGGAGATGTTCGTCTGGGTGCTGTCCACCACCATGCCGCTCATCATGATGGCGCTGTGGACGGCGGTGGCCCGGGAGGCACCCGTGGGCCAGTACGGCTCGCAGGACTTCGTGCGCTACTTCCTGGCGGCCTTCGTGGTGCGGCAACTCACGGGCGCCTGGGCCGCCTGGATGATCAACTACGAGGTCCGCCAGGGCACGCTGGCCATGCGCCTGTTGCGCCCCATTTCGCCACTGTGGGGCTACGCGGCGGAGAACCTCGGGGCCATGCCCATGCGGCTGTTCGTGGTGGTGCCGGTGGCGAGCTTCGCCGTGTACACGGTGGGCTGGCAGTCGGTGCCCCAGACGGCGTGGGGCTGGGCCTTCCTCCTCGTGTCCATCTTCGGCGGGTGGCTCATCACCTTCCTGGTCAACGTGGCCATCGGCACGCTGAGCCTCTACATGGAGAGCAGCACCAAGCTGATGGACGTGTGGCTGGCGCTCTTCTTCGTGTGCTCGGGCTACCTCTACCCGGTGGAGCTCTTCCCGCCCGGGTTGCGGACGGTCATCGACTGGCTGCCCTTCCGCTACCAGATCGGCCTGCCCGTGGAGCTGATGACGAACAAACACGCCTTCGGCGAGGCGCTGGTGCTGATGGGGCGCCAGTGGCTGTGGGTGGGGTTGATGCTGGTCATCAGCCTGGGACTCTGGAAGCGGGGCCTCAAGCGCTTCGCGGCCTTTGGAGGGTGAGGCAGATGCTGCGGCGCTACCTGGGTCTGCTCGGAGTGCAGCTACGGGCCTCGAGCCTGCTGGCCATGCAGTACCGGGGGGACTTCCTCATCGAGGGCATCATCTCCCTCTTCTGGACGGCCACCGCGCTGGCGCCCCTCTTCGTCGTCTACCGCGACCGGCAATCCATCGCCGGGTGGAGCTTCGGCGAGGCGCTGCTGGTCATCGGCTGGTTCACCCTGCTGCAGGGGATTCTCGAGGGAGCCATCAACCCGAGCCTCACCGGCGTGGTGGAGCACATCCGCAAGGGCACGCTGGACTTCGTGCTGCTCAAACCGGCGGACGCGCAGTTCCTGGTGTCCACCGCGCGCTTCCTGCCGTGGCGCTCCATCAACGTGCTGGCGGGCCTCGGGCTGTTCGCCTACGGCTTCCACCTCATTGGCCGCCTTCCCTCACCCGTGGGTGTGCTGGCCTCGCTGGTGCTGCTGGCCACCAGCGTGCTGCTGCTCTACTCGCTGTGGATATTGACGGTGGCCGCGGCCTTCTACGTGGTGAAGGTGGACAACCTCACGTACTTCTTCACGTCCATCTTCGATGCGGCGCGCTGGCCCGCCTCGGTGTTCCGCGGCGTGCTGGCCTTCGTCTTCACCTTCGTGATTCCGCTGGCGGTGATGACGACCTTCCCCGCGCAGGCCATGCTGGGGCGGCTGCCGTGGACGTCGCTGCTCTGGGCCGTGGTGGGCTCCCTCCTCTTCGCCTTCCTGTCGCGGAGGGTGTGGCTGCACTCCATCGGCCACTACACCTCCGCGAGCAGCTGAGCTACCGGCTCCCCGCTACTCGGGAACGATGGCCTCGGCCTCGATCTCCACGAGCATGACCGGGTCGATGAGGCGGGTCACCTCCACCATGCTGGTGGCGGGGCGGATGGTGGCGAAGAACTCGCCATGGGCCCGGCCCACGTCGCCCCAGAGGGAGATGTCCGTCACGTACATGCGGGTACGGACCACGTGCTCCAGGCGGGCACCCAGGGCCTCGAGTGCCGTCTGGATGTTGGTGAGCGCCTGGACGGTCTGGGCGTAGATGTCTCCCTCGCCCACCACCTGGCCGGACGCGTCCGTGGCGGTGGTGCCGGAGACGGAGACGAACGGCCCCACGCGGACGGCGCGGCAGTAGCCCACACGGGGTTCCCAGGCGGTGCCAGTGGAGTAGGAGGTGCGCTGCATGGGTCTCCTGGGATGAAGGGATGGAGCAGCCCCCCACCCTAGCCCTCTAGGCGAGGGAGTGGGGACATACCTGGGGTGTGCCTGGAGGCGGGGAGGCGACTGTCCGCCCGGAGGCTTTCCGGCGGAACGCGTCCGAAATGTGGAACCCCGCGAAAAAACGCACGCCCCGTGATAGTTCCAATCCCGATATGGCATCCGAGCTCGACCAGGAAGTCGCCCGTCGGCGAACCTTCGCGATCATCTCCCACCCCGACGCCGGTAAGACGACGCTTACCGAGAAGCTGCTGCTCTACGGCGGCGCCATCCACCTGGCTGGCAGCGTGAAGGCCCGCCGTGCGAGCCGCCACGCGACGAGCGACTGGATGGAGCTGGAGAAGGAGCGCGGAATCTCCGTGACGTCCTCGGTGCTCCAGTTCCCCTACCGGGGCCACGCGGTGAACCTGCTGGACACCCCGGGCCACCAGGACTTCTCCGAGGACACGTACCGCACGCTGGCGGCGGCCGACTCGGCGGTGATGCTCATCGACGCGGCCAAGGGCGTCGAGCCGCAGACCAAGAAGCTCTTCAAGGTGTGCCGCATGCGCGGCATCCCCATCTTCACCTTCGTCAACAAGCTCGACCGCTGGGGCCGTGCGCCGCTGGAGCTCATGGACGAGCTGGAGCAGGTGCTCGGCATCCGCGCCTACCCGATGAACTGGCCCATTGGCATGGGGCCGGAGTTCCGGGGCGTGTATGACCGGCAGACCAAGGTGGTGCACGTCTTCTCGGCGGAGGGCCGTCATGGCGAGTCCGAGGTGGCGGAGCGCTCCGTGTCCATCGACTCGCCGGACATCCACTCCGTGCTCAACGAGCGTGAGCTGTCCACGCTCAAGGAGGAGATCGAGCTGCTGGACATTGGCGGCGACGAGTTCACCCGGGAGAAGGTGGAGCAGGGCCAGCTGACGCCGATGTTCTTCGGCAGCGCGATGACGAACTTCGGTGTGCGGCCGTTCCTGGACCACTTCCTGGAGCTGGCGCCGGCGCCCACGTCGCGTCTGACGAAGGCCGGGCCGCGCGAGCCCACGCATCCGAAGTTCGCGGGCTTCGTGTTCAAGATCCAGGCGAACATGGACCCCTCGCACCGGGACCGCATCGCGTTCATGCGGGTGGTGTCGGGCCGGTACACGAAGGGGATGAGCGCGTTCCACTCGCGGCTGGGCAAGGAAGTGCGCCTGGCCAAGCCGAGCCAGTTCCTGGCGGCCGAGCGCACGGCCATCGAGGACGCGTGGCCTGGGGACGTGATCGGCCTGTTCGATCCGGGCATGTTCCGCATCGGCGACACGCTGTGCGAGGGCGAGGACCTGCTGTTCGACAGCGTGCCGCGCTTCAGCCCGGAGTACTTCGCGGTGGTGCGCTCGAAGGACCCCCTGCGCCGCAAGCAGATGGAGAAGGGGCTGGAACAGCTCTCCGAGGAGGGCACGGTGCAGATCTTCCAGCAGCTCGGGATGGGGATGAAGGATCCCATCGTGGGCGTGGTGGGAGCGCTGCAGTTCGAGGTGCTGCAGTACCGGGTGGAACACGAGTACGGGGCGCGGATCATGCTGGACCGGCTGCCGTTCAGCCACGCGCGGTGGGTGGTGGGGCCGGACTTCGATCCGAAGAAGTTCGACTGGGAAGGCAACCGGCAGACGGTGCAGGACCGGGACGGGCTGCCGCTGGTGCTGTTCCGTGACGACTGGGCGCTGCAGCACGCGGAGGAGAAGCACCCGGAGCTGAAGTTCCTGTCGGCGGCGCCGATGCTGCGCCTGCTGGCGAGCACGGGGAGCTGAGCCCCGCGCCGCCGACCGCCTACGCCGCCGACCGCCTACGCCGCCAACCCCCTACGCCGCCAAACCACTCACACCGTCAACAACCCCTCTCCCTCCGGGAGAGGGACGGGGTGAGGGTGCCACGGGCCCCGGGTTGAACCCGTGGAGGAGGGCTACTGGGCGGCGAGCAGACACAACCCATTGCCACCCTCGAAGTAGAAGCCGAGACTGACGGTGGGCTGATTGGCGATACAGTTGCTCACCACGAACGCCGTGTTCTTCAGATCGCCGCTGGTCACGATGTCGCTGAACTGGCTGGAGTCCGAGATGTACGAGCCATTCGGATTGACGTAGCTGAACACCTGCGCGAGCTCGGAAGCGGTGGTGGGGAGACCGCCAGTGGGCGAATAGGCCCGGAGACGAGCCCGGAAGCGCATGGGACGCGCGGGGAAGCAGCTCGTGCTATCGGACGCCAAGGAGAGCAGCTCGGCGGCGTAGGTGACCGGGCCGTTGGAGGTGGCCGGGTCCCATGACACAGGGAACTTGCTGAAGTTGTCGCAGGCCGGGGCGGGCACGGTCTGGCAGGTGCTGCTGGTGCCGCAGAACGAGCCATAACCGCACGTGGAGGGCTGGGGGTCGGAGAGGGTGCAGGGCTCTCCGGGCTCCTCGGTGCCCGCGTCGGTGGTCCCCGCATCGCTGCCCGCGTCGATGGGGTCCACCTCACCGCCACCGTCCCCGGTGCCCGCGTCGAGCCCTGCATCCGTCTCCACCCCCGCGTCCGGGAGGGGTTCCTCCATGCCCGCGTCGTTGCCGGAGCCGTCGCCGGGCTCCTCGGGGTCACAGGAGGCGGCCGCGAGAACGAGGCCGAGCGAGAGGGGAAGGAGGAGGGAAGGGAATCGTCGCAAGATCGCGTCTCCGGGTAACGGCCGGCACCACAGGTGCCGGGGCGGAGACGGATTCTAATTCACTTGTAGGGCACCACCGTGCCGCCGCGGTGGGCCGAGTCGCGCAGCACCAGGCGCGTCTCCTTGTAGAGGCGCGCGGCCTTGGGGCCGACGAGGAAGTCCTTGGGGTCGCCCTTGCGGAACGTCTTCTTCAGGTACTCCTCGATCTCGCGGAACAGGCGCCGGAACTTGTCCGAGGTGGCGTCCACGCGGCCCGTCTGGGGCGTCACCTCCAGCTCGGCCCAGAGCTGGCCGCTGAGCAGCTCGCCTTCCTCGTTCATCCGGCAGCGCTCCAGGAAGATGACGGGCGAGCGCACCTCGTCGATGCGCCAGAAGCCCTTGTCCGGGCCGCGCTTCACCTTGTCCACGATGGCCGGCCCGATGGCGACGGCTACCAGGTAGACGTCCTCCTCGGGCAGCCGGGGGACATTCGCCTGGCTGGCCCGGAAGGTCTCCCAGTCGGGGGGGACGCGCCGGGGGTACACCTCCAGCTCGAAGCGCTCGAGGAAGCGGAAGAAGGCGACCTCGTCGTCGGGGGACATGAAGAACTGAAGCTGGGTGGCCATGGTGGGGCAATTAACCGAATGCCGCGCGTTGCGGAAGTCCGGGGCGATTCGGACTAAAGAATCCGCCATGGAAAAGACCTTCGATGCGCTGCTCGCCCGGATGCAGGAGCTCCGGGACCTCGGTGGACTCATTGGCCTGGCCACGTGGGACCAGGAGACCTACCTGCCCCCCAAGGGGGCCGAGTCACGGGCCTTCCAGCTCTCCACGCTGCAGGGCATCCACCACGAGCGCCTGGTCGACCCCCGGCTGGGCGAGCTGCTCGACTGGGCGGCGGGCAACAAGGCCCTCACCGAGGACCAGCGGACCATGGCGCGCGTGCTCACCCAGGAGCGCGACCGGGCGGTGAAGGTGCCCAGGAGGCTGGTGCAGGCGCTCGCCGAGGCGCAGAGCCGGGGCCTCGTGGCGTGGCGCGAGGCCCGTAAGCAGAACCGCTTCTCCGTCTTCCAGCCCGCGCTGGAGCGGCTGCTGATGCTCCGTCGCGAGCAGGCGGACGCCTACGGCCATGACGGGGACCGTTACGACGCGCTGCTCGAGGGCTACGAGCCCGGCATGCGCGTGGAGCGCCTCACCCCGGTGCTCAGCGCGCTCCGGGACAACCTCATCCCCCTGGTGGCGGCCCTCCAGGCGGCGCCGCGCAAGGTGACGGACTTCTTCGAGGGCCGACGCTTCGACACCGAGACGCAGTGGCGCTTCACGCTGCGGCTGCTGGGGGACATGGGCTTCGACCTGGAGGCGGGGCGGCAGGACAAGAGCATCCACCCCTTCTCCAGCGGGCTGCACGCCACGGACGTGCGCCTTACCACGGACCTGGAGGAGGGCTCGCTCACGGCCCTCTTCAGCACGCTGCACGAGGGCGGGCACGGCCTGTACGAGCAGGGCTTCTCCCCGGCCCACTCCCGCACGCCGTTGGCGAACGCGCCCTCCATGGGCCTGCACGAGTCGCAGTCGCGCATGTGGGAGAACCTGGTGGGGCGCGGCCGGCCCTTCTGGACGCACTACTTCCCGGCGCTGCGCGAGGCCTTCCCCCAGGCGCTCGCGGGGGTGGAGCTGGACACCTTCCACACGGCCATCAACCGCGTCACGCCCTCGTTCATCCGCGTGGAGGCGGACGAGGTGACGTACAACCTGCACATCGTCCTGCGCTACGAGCTGGAGCTGCTGCTCATCCACGACGAGCTGCCGCTGAACGAGCTGCCCTCGGCGTGGAACGAGCGCATGCGGCGCTTCCTGGGCGTCACCCCGCCGGACGACGCGCAGGGCGTGCTGCAGGACATCCACTGGGCCTGGGGCGAGTTCGGCTACTTCCCCACGTATGCGCTGGGCAACCTCTACGCCGCGTCCCTCTACCGCGCGGCGAAGCGCGCCCTGCCGCAACTGGAGGACGGCTTCGCCCGCGGCGAGCTGAAGCCCCTGCGCGACTGGCTGCGCACCCATGTCCACGCCGAGGGCCACCGCCAGCCCGCCGAGGATCTGGTGCGCCAGGTGACGGGCCAGGGCCTCACCGACGTGGACTTCCTCGCCTACCTCAAGTCGAAGTTCGGCGCCCTCTACGGCGTGTCCCTCTGAGGGCCTCCCGTTGACAAATGACCTGGGTCGATATTCATCTGACCCAAGGTCATTCAACAACGGAGAGCAGTCGATGCGCGTGTTCGTCACGGGAGGTTCGGGTTTCGTGGGCCAGCGGCTCATCGCGGCGCTGAAGGCGAGGGGCGACGAGGTGAGGGCGCTGGCGCGCTCGGACAAGGCGGCGGGGACGGTGAGGGCCGCGGGTGCCGAGCCGGTGCGCGGGGACCTGGACGGTGCCGAGGCGCTGAGCCAGGGCATGGAGGGCTGTGAGGCGGCCGTCCACTGCGCGGCGATGGTGAAGACGTGGGGCAAGCCGGAGGAGTTCCTGCGGGTGAACGTGGAGGGCACCCAGCGCGTGCTCGACGCGGCGCGCGCGGCGAAGGTGAAGGTGCTGGTGCACGTGGGCTCCGAGGCCATGTTCGTGGGCGGCCGTCCCATCGTCCAGGCGGACGAGAGCTGGACGCGGCCCGAGAAGCCGCTGGGCGTCTACCCGCTGTCGAAGGGGCTCGCCGAGGAGCGCGTGCGGGCCGCCAATGGCCAGGAGGGGCTGCGCACCGTGGTGGTCCGCCCGCGTTTCGTCTGGGGCAAGGGGGACGTGGCCGTCCTGCCGGAGATCGTCGAGAAGGTGCGCAAGGGTCAGTTCCGCTGGATTGCTGGCGGGCGCTACCAGACGTCCACCTGCCACGTGGCCAACGTGGTGGAGGGCATCCTGCTGGCCATGGAGAAGGGGCGCGGCGGCGAGGCGTACTTCCTCACCGACGGCCCGCCGGTGGAGTTCCGCACCTTCATCTCCCAGATGTTGGACACCGTTGGGGTGAAGGCCCCCGAGGGCGAGCTGCCTCGCGGGGTGGCGCATGTGCTCGCCACGGTGGCCGAGACCGCCTGGCGCGTGCTGCCCCTGGGAGGCGAGCCGCCGCTGCACCGCTCCGTGCTGCGGCTCATCGGCGAGGAGGTGACGGTCAACGACGCCAAGGCGCGGCTGGAGCTGGGCTACGTGGGGCGCATGACGCACCAGGCCGGGCTCGCCGAGATGCGCGGCTGAGTGCTCCGGGCGCGGTGCCCTATCTCCGCCGGCGCGCCGCCTCCTCGAGGTAGGCGCGCACCATCTGCGCGAGGGGGAACTGGAGTGCCGTGTCCACGTCGATGAACGCGGCCCACACCACCTCGCGGTTGTCGAGGGCGAGGGTGGGCGGTGCCTGGACCTCGAGCTCGACGAAGTAGCACCGGTCGCGCTTGTACTCGTCCGTGCCGCGGGCCTCGAAGACCTCGCGCAGCTCGCTCGGGGCGAAGCTCAGCCCCACTTCCTCTCGCAGCTCGCGGGCGCCGGTCTCCCGCGGGGACTCGCCCCGGTGCATGCCTCCGCCGGGCAGGCTGAAGACGCGCTTGTAGGAGTTCTGCAGCAACAGCACCTTGCGGCCCTGCCACACGCCGACGAGGGTGCCCGCCGTCTCCGGGCGGCGCACGAACCAGTACCCGAGCGCCAGGGTGTAGGCGCCCCGGTAGGCCATGCGCATGAGGGGATCGATCAGCGAGCTCACGGAGCCTCCTCCTCCTCGTAGGGTAACCGGGCGGCCTTGCCCGGTCGACCCGACGTCTCCGTCTCGTGATCCGCCGTGCGTTGCGCGGTGGGATGCTTCTGCTTAGAGATATTTTCGAAATGGAAACATCTCCCGCCAGAAACAAGGACGGGGGCGAGCCGGCCGCCAGGTTGTTGTCGGCCTGGTGGAAGCTCTCGCAAGCCATGAAGCGCCACGTCGCACCGCGTCTGGAGCGCGAGCACGGCGTGCAGTTCAAGCACTTCCTGGTGCTGACGAGCATCTCCCACGGCCACCTTTCTCCCGGCGCGCTCGCCGAGGCCCTGGGGCTGCCGCCCTCGGAGGTGTCCCGCGTGTTGGATGCCCTGTCACAGAAGGGGCTCGTCCGGCGCGAGCTGGACCCCGAGGATCTGCGGCGGATGAAGCTGGCGCTCACCCCGGCGGGGGAAGCCGTGCTCGCCAGCATGCGGGGCTTGATGTTGGAGCTGTTCCAGCGGGGTACGGGCCGCGTGTCCCGGGCGCGGCTGGACGCATTGGCCGACACGCTGAGCGAGATCGCGCACGAGTTGTCGAAAGAATCCTGAATTGGAGCCGTCGGATATGCACCAGCCCTTCGAGCTGACCCGCCCGCAGAAGGTCCTCACCCTGCTGGGCGTGCTGCTGGGCATGCTGCTGGCCGCGCTCGACCAGACCATCGTGTCCACCGCGGGCCCCGCCATCCAGAAGGACCTGCACATCCCCGCCTCGTTGTACGCGTGGATCACCACCTCGTACCTGGTGGCCTCCACGGTGCTGGTGCCCGTGTACGGCAAGCTGTCGGACGCGTTCGGCCGGCGGCGCATTCTCCTCATCGGCATCGTCATCTTCTTGCTGGGCTCGGCGCTGTGTGGCCTGTCGCAGACGACGCTCCAGCTCATCCTCGCTCGCGCGTTGCAGGGCGTCGGCTCCGCGTCGCTCTTCACCAGTGCGTTCGCCATCGTCGCGGACATCTTCCCGCCCTCCGAGCGCGGCAAGTACCAGGGCCTCTTCGGCGCCGTCTTCGGGCTCTCCAGCGTGGTGGGCCCACTGGTGGGCGGCTTCCTCACGGACCACCTGAGCTGGCATTGGGTGTTCTTCGTCAACCTGCCCGTGGGCGCGGTGGCGCTCACCTTCATCCTCACGCGCATGCCGCCGCTGCGGCACGAGGGGCGCAAGGTCTCCGTGGACATCCTGGGCGCGCTCTCGCTGTCGGTGTTCGCCGTGCCGCTGCTGATCGCCCTGTCGCTGGGCCGCCGCGTCGTGGCTCCGGGCGAGACGGGTTACGCGTGGGGCTCGCCCCAGATTCTCGGCATGTTCGCACTCTCGGTGGTGGGGCTCGTGGCCTTCCTCCTGATCGAGCACACCGTGCAGGAGCCGCTGCTCGACCTGAAGCTCTTCCGCAACAAGACGTTCGCCGTGGGCAACGCGGCCGCCTTCATCAGCGGGGCCGTCTTCCTGGGCGCCATCGTCTTCCTGCCCCTCTTCATGGTGAACGTGGTGGGGCTGTCGGCCACGAGCTCGGGCTTCACGATGATGCCGCTCACCCTGGGCATCGTCGCGGGCAACATCCTCTCCGGGCAGCTCGTGTCCCGGCTGGGCCGCTACAAGGCCCTCATCCTCTCCGCGCAGACGGTGGCGGTGCTGGCCTTCGGGGTGATGGCCTTCACCCTCCGGCCGGCCTCCACCCAGGGCGAGCTCACGCTGAAGATGATCTTCGTGGGCCTGGGGCTGGGCCCCTCCATCCCGCTGTTCACGCTGGCCATCCAGAACGCGGCGGCGCCGCACCAGGTGGGGGTCGCCACCTCCAGCGCCACCTTCTTCCGGCAGATGGGCTCCACCATCGGCGTGGCGCTCATGGGCACGGTGTTCGGCGTGGCGCTCGCCTCGTCCATGGCCACACACATGACGGCGGCCACGCGGGATGTGCCCGTGGAGCTTCGTCAGCAGCTCATGCCCCAGCGGGCCGCGGGCGGGCAGGTGCTCGAGGAGGGTGGGGTGACGGAGCGCTCGTTCGACGCGGCGGCCATCAAGGCGCGCATGGCCGAGGGTTTCGAGAAGCAGCGCGAGGCGCTCGCCCCCGGGGCCCAGGCGGGAGACCCGGCGGCGAAGGACCGGCTGGCGGGCCTGGAGCAGGCGCAGAAGTCCGCCGAGGCCACGGTGGACAAGGTGGCCCTGGCCTTCAAGGAGGCCTTCTCCGAGGCCATCCGCGACATCTACCGCATCACCATGCTCATCGCGCTGATGGCGCTGCTCGTCACGCTGGCGCTCCCGGAGCTGCCGCTGCGCAAGACGAACGGGCCCCAGCCACCGGTGCTGGAGTAGGCCCGCTCAGCTCCGGTTCCCGCGCAGCCGCGTGTAGACGTACGAGACGGCCAGCAGCATCGCCCCGAGCAGGATGAAGGTGAGGATGCGCTGGTCGGGCGGCAGCCCGGACAGGTCCACGAGGAGCAGGCGCCCCAGGGTGACGGCCAGCACCGCGAGGCCCACGAGCCGGTACCAGCGCTCGCGCACGGCGAAGCCCAGGGCGAACAGGCCGAAGGCCGCCACGCCCCAGCCCAGCGTGGTCAGGTCCTGGGGCATCAGCTCGCCCACGAGCCACAACAGCGCGAGCCCCGCGCCCGCCGCGCAGAAGAACTGGAGCATGCCGCGGCGGCGTCCCTCGGGGGGCGGAGGCAGCCGGTCCGTGGGGGCCACCGCAGCCCGCTCGACGAGCGTGAAGCCCACCAGCAGCGCGGCGTACAGGAGCGCGCGCCCCGTGGGCGGCAGCTGCCACGTGGCCCCGAGCGCCACATAGAGGACGCCCACGCCCACCACCTGCAGGGCGCCCGCGCCCAGGACGCGCCCGGCGACTCCCGCCACCAGTCCCACCGCCGTCCACGCCCGCACCAGCGCGGTGTCCTCGTACTGCCAGGGCAGGCCCAGCGCGAGCGTGAGGCCGCTCGTGGCGAGGAAGGCCTGGATGACCACCCCCGAAGCGCCCCTCCAGTGGGCCACCGCCGCGCCCGCGCCCTGGGCCAGCGCGAGTGTGACGAAGAAGGTGAAGAGGTGCGGCTCGCCCCAGCGGCCCACCTCCACCGCGCCCAGCGCGAGCATCCCCACCCAGTTGAGCAGCGCGAAGGAGAGCGCCGCCCGCTTCGACAGCTCGCGGGGGTGCACCAGCAGCGCCACCGAGAAGAGCAGGTAGTAGAGCACCAGGAAGGACAGGCTCAGCGTCAGCCGCTCGCTGTCGGGCTGGCCCGGGGCGATGGCTTCCGTGCGCATCGCCCAGACGACGTGCGTCGCGTAGACGGCCACCAGGCTCGACAGCGGCACGAAGACCCAGCGGTTCTTCACCAGGAAGAAGAGCGCCCCGCACGCCAGCATGGTGGTGGACATGAGCGTGAACGAGGTGATGTCGCTGAGCATCCCCGTGCGCAACCCGAGGAAGAGCGCGATGCCCGCCACCGTCTCCGACTGCATCCGCTGGGCGATGACGATGATGCCCACCACGTTCAACGCGAGCAGCACCAGTGCGAGCGGCTCGCTTTCGATGACACGCACCGCCGGAACGAAGTGCAGCGCGTACGTGACGAAGTAGGCGAGCGCGAGGCCTCCGCCGAAGACGATGCGCCCGAAGAGCTCATGCCGCCGCGACAGCCACAGGCCCAGCGCCGCGAGCCCCGCGCTCAGCAGGTAGCCCGCCCCCACCCGCACCAGCACGCCCAGCTCGCCGAAGTGGTAGATGATGAGGAAGGCGAAGCCGATGATGAGCGCGACGATGCCCACCCGGCTCAACCAGTACGTGCCGAGGTGTGCCTCCAGGTCCCTCCGCTCCGGCTCGGGCACGGGCTCGCCGGGTACCGGGGCGCTGGCCGCGGAGGGCTGTGCCGGGGCCCGCGTCTCCAGCCGCTCGATGCGTGCCTCCAGCCGGGAGACCGTCTCCTCCAGCCGCCGCACCACGTCCCGCAGATCCTGCGTGTCTCCCTCCGCCATGCGCTCCTCGTGCGCGGCACCTTATGCCGGAGACGGCTTCCACTCCGAGCGCAGAATGCCCATCACCAGCGTGTCCACGTACGCGCCGTCCACGTAGTGGTGTTGCCGCAGCACGCCCTCGCGGCGGAAGCCCGCCTTCTCGTAGGCGTGGATGCCCGCCACGTTGTGCTCCAGCACCTCCAACTGCACCCGGTTCAGGTTCAGCGTGCCGAAGCCATAGTCCAGCACCATCCGCGTGGCCTCCGAGCCGTAGCCCTTGTGCCACTCGGACGGCTCGCCGATCAGCATGCCGAAGGTCGCTCGCCGGCTGCGGAAGTCCATGTCGTGCAGCCCGCTGGTGCCGATCATCCGGTCGCCGTCCCGCAGCACGATGGCGAACATCACATCCCGCTGACTGGCGGTGAGGGTGTCCACGAAGGCCACCTCCTGCGCCGTGTTCATCGGCCGGTGGACCAGCAGGTTGCGCCGCACGTCGGGGTGATTGACGAAGGCCGCCAGCCTCGGCGCGTCCTCGCGCTCGAGCGGGCGGAAGTACAAGCGGGGTCCCAGGAAGAAGGGCGTTTGCACGGGGAGTCCTCCTCGAGAGAAGACCCTCACCCTAGCCCTCTCCGAGGGGGAGAGGGGAGTTTCCCGGGGAAGAACGGGCGGTTGCTTCGTCAGGTAAAGAGCAGCGGCCGGCAGGCCCGGGCCAGCTGCAGCGCATCCCTCGCCAGCACGTTGGAGGACAGGTTGACGTCCAGCCACGCGGCGCGTGCCACCTGGTTGCTCAACTCGAAGCACAGCGTCGCCGTGCGCCGCGACAGGCGGCTGTCCTTTTGCAAGGCCCGGGCGTTCAACTCGCACAACTCCGCGCATTGGCGCAGCAGGCGCATCGGCTCGCTGTCAGCGCGCATCCCCTTGGCGGCCAATTGCGCCATCGCCGCCTCGCACGAGGCCTGACAACTCAGGCTCGCGGCAATGCAGTGATGGATGTCGGCCGTCGCGCCACCCAGTCGGACTCCAGACATGCCCACGCCACCTCCACAGCGGCTTCGAAACTACGCACGTTCCCCCCAGCCGCAACCGGAACCGTCGCCCTTCGAGTCACATGTTAAATCGGCTCCATGACACTCACCCTCGTGCCTACTGCTATCGAAAAGGACGCACAGGAGCACACCGGGGTTCCCGCCCTGTTCTTCGCGGAACTCCGGCAATCCAGCTGATGTTCCTACGGGAAGGAAGATTACGCTCCGTGTGAGTCCGGCCCTGGAGACGCTGAACATCCTGCAAGGGCCAGTGGCCTCGCACTTCGCGTCACGCTCTTACTGGCGCGAGAGGAAGCGCACCAGGCCGGGCTGGAGGGACTCGCGCTGGGCGATGCACAGGTCCACGCCCTCGAGCGTCCGCTCGAGGATTTTCGGGCCTCCGGGGTAGCGGGCCGCGCGCTCCTGGAAGAAGGCCTCCACGTCCTGGCGGTGCGTGGCGTCGCAGAAGGCACCGCCGAGCGCGGGCAGGTGGCCGCCCACCTCGTGCGGCATCCGCGCCATGAGCGCCTCGAAGTGCTCCTTCACGTAGGTGTAGAACTGCTCGCGCGTGGTCTCCTCGCCGAGCATTCCGTTGGCCAGAGCCATGAGGACCTCGAGCGTGGAGAAGTCCTCGGAGAGCAGCAGGGCGGTGCTGGCGCGGGCGAGCGCCGGATCCCGGAAGGAGCCCAGTGCGGCGAAGAGCTTGCCGCGCTCGGCCGGGTCCTGCGTCTTCTTGGCCTCGGCCAGCAGGCGCTGGTGGAGCGTGGCATCTCCCTTCACCGCGGCCAGTTGCAGCACCACCTCCACCATCTCCGGCGAGATGGCCCGGCGGTCCTCCAGCCACTTGCGCGCCAGCTCGCGGGAGCCAGCCAGGAGCGACGGCTCCTCACCGAGGAGCGCCACGACGCGCACCACCGAGGGCCGCAGCAGGCGGGTGTCCTCGCCCTCGCCCGGGCGAGGCTGCAGGCCGAGCGCGCGCGCCTTGTCACCGAACGTGCGGCGCACGAAGGCCGCGTATTTCGGCTTCATCGCTTCGGGGATGAACTCGCGCCGCAGCGAGCCCACCATGCCCAGCGCGCCGGTGAGCAGGTCCCGGTCATCCGTGGGCAGCAGGCTCGTCACCACGACAAGGGCCGCGTCCACCGGCAGCTCGTTGCTGGCCATCAGCGCCTGCGCATCGCCGAGCAGCCCCATGCGCTCGTACAGGGAGAGCTGCTTCGCACCACCGCGCGTCAGCCTGCCAAGCAGGTCCCCCTCCAGCTTCGACTGGTAGTAGCCGCGCGCGTCCGCGTTGGGGACGACCCACTCGGGGCAGCCGGTGGCGCCCGTGAGCACGAGCTCGCCCGTCTTCTGGGTGAGGAGGGTGCAGGCCCGCGCCGCCTGCTTGCCGGTGCCGTAGCGCACGCACACGGGCAGCTGCCACGTCTGCTCCGCGGTGCTCGCGCCCTGCGAGCCCACGGGGAGGAAGCGGCGCTGCGCCAGCGTCAACTTCGGGGGCGCGCCCGCCGCGCACTGCAAGGCCAGGGTGACGAGCGGCACGCCGGGTTGGTGGAGGAAGGTGGAGAGGGGGGCCGTCATGTCGGTGCCCGAGGCCTCGGAGAGGGCCTGGAAGAAGTCGGCCGCGGTGGCGTTGGCGTGGGCGTGTTGGCGCATGTGGGCGCGCACGCCGTCGCGGAAGCGCTCCGGGCCCACCCAGGACTCGAACATGGCGAGCACCGCGTTGCCCTTGTCGTAGGTGATGGCGCCGTCGAAGGCGGTGAGGATGTCGCCCTCGCTCTCGACGGGCTGCTGGATGCGGCGCGTGGTGACGAGCCGGTCCGCCGTCATCGCGTGGGCCCTGTCGCGCACGCGCTCGGCGTCCATGTTCCACGAGGGCTGCCACTGGCCCGTCACCTTGAGCGCGAGCCAGTCCGCGAAGGACTCGTTGAGCCAGGTGTCATCCCACCAGGTCAGGGTGACGAGGTTGCCGAACCACTGGTGGGCCAGCTCGTGCGCCTGGACGAGGGCGAACCTCCGCTGGCGCGAGAGCGTGTCGTGCTCGGGCCGGGCCAGCAGCAGCGGCATCTGGAAGGTGACGAGGCCCGGGTTCTCCATGGCCCCGAAGAGGACGGGTTGCGGAATGGCGAGCACGTCCAGCTTCTCGTAGGGGTAGGGGATGCCGAAGTAGTCCTCCAACAGGCCCAGCAGCGGCGGGGTGGCCTGGGCGGCATAGGCGGCCTCGGCCGTGCGGCCCTTGGGCACCACGATGCGCACCGGCGTGCCCTTCTGTCCGGCGGGCGCCGCGTCCACCGTCTCGAAGGGGCCCACCGCGAAGGCCACCACCTCGCTGGGCAGCGGCGGCGTGGTGCGGAAGCGCACCGTCTTCCACCCATCCGGGCCCGTCTGCTCGGACTCCACCGGCGCGTTGGCGAAGGCCCGCTGGCTGCCCGGCACCCGCAGCGTGAGCTGCCACGGCACCTTGAAGCCCGGCTCGTCGAAGCATGGCACCGCCCGCCGCGCGTCATCCGGCTGGAACTGTGTCAGCGCGTACCAGTTGTCCCCATCCTTCTGGCGGAAGAGGCCCACCGTCTCCTTCGCTGGCGCGAGCCCCTGGTACGCCACGCGCAGCGTCGCCGTGCCGGGCCCCACCGGGTTCTCCAGCAGGAAGCCGATGAAGGTGTCGCCCTCCGTTACCGTGCGCGCCGGTTGCGGCTGGCCTCCCGCGGTGAGCGTGGCCTCCTTCACCGTCAGGCCCTTGCCGTGCAGCCATATCTGCCGCGTGGACTCGGAGAGCGCGAGGGCGATCTCCACCACGCCGTCGAAGCCCTCCTTCTCCGGGTCCACCGTGAGCTCCACCGTGTAGCCCGTGGGCTTCACCTGGGTGCCCAGGCGGAACGTGGGCGGGCGCGGGGTCTCGGGCGCGGGGGCAGGCGGTGGCGCGGTGGTCTGCTGTGGCGTGGCGCAGGCGAGGCTGAGTGCGAGCAGCGCCCACGGGGTGTGGCGGAAGCGGAGGTGCATGGAGTCCCTCGGATTGGGTGGCGGGAGAACGCGTGGAGGCCGTTTCTATTGCGCTTGGAGCGGGCAGTACGGTGGATTCGGCGGGAAGCAGCCGCTCGTGATCCGCTCGCTGAGCTGCTTCGTCGCGTCACCTGGCGCGGACCTGAAGCCGGCGTTCCGGAGGGCTTTCGGCGGTGGGGCCGAGTCGGAGTGCCACCTCGACGATGTGACCCTCGCCGCGCCGGAGCGCATCATCATCCTGAGGGCGGCGAGATCATCAGGTTCGTCTTCACCGCTCGCGATCTGGACGAATCAAGGCAGGTTCTCGGGGTTGTCCAGGAAGAGGGCGTGAAAGAGTCTCGTCTCTGGAGGCTCCGTGAACTGTACGAAGAGCGGGACGCGGAGTTCGGCCAGTTCATGCGGAAGAGCGGTCACCCCGAAAGTCGCTTCGATTCTCCTGGCGATGATGTTGGCGGTGGCCTGTATTTCAGACGGGAGTGGGCAGAGGGCGAGCTGTTTGAAGACGCGCTCGTTGTCGCTGTAGTCGAACTGCACCCCGTAGACGGTATAGACGGGCGCCAGGAAGCTGACGCATGCGGCAACGACCCAACGCACGGGGGGCTGCGGCAGACGTTGATCCGGATAGGCCACACAACAAAAGCAGGGACCGGGTCCCGTGTAGTCGCTGATGGTGAACGCGGGCAACTCTTTATCGAGTTCATCCAGGAATGCTAGCCAGCGGTCGTGTTCTTGAAGCTTCTGCTCGCAGACCGCGAAACGCCTTTCATCCTCGAGGCTCGGATTTTGTTCGTAGTCCTTGAAGGAGGGCCAATAGTCCAGGGCAATCGAAAGCAGCTGATCGCGAGTGGGAGTCATGGCGTTTCCGGTGGCGTGACGGAAGGAGTGAGCCTGACAGGTGGGACTCCTGGGTAACACACCTTCGTAACCATGGCACCCGCGATGACACTCCTGAGGATCAGGTCATAAAGGGTCTTGAATTCTTCACACGCAATGCCAATGGGGCTTGTCGGCGTGAGAGTCGCGAGCGTTGTCCTCGCTGCTTGATTGGCGCAGCTCGCGGCGATGCTCTGGGCCGTGTCGATGGGGATTTCCCCTTGCGCTCCGTTCGCGATTGGCACTTCAACGCCGAACTTGCAGTAGACCAATTCTCCGGTGTTGGCGCGCTCTATGCCTATTTCCAGACATGCTGCCCGCCAGCCTCCTGCGCGTTTGCCTCGCTTGGAGACGACATTGTGGAACTCGAAATGCCTTGGACTGAGGCCCCCTTCGACATAGGTCGCTGATCCTCCCGTGGCACATCCCGAGAGGCTCATGAGCAACGCCGGTAGCGTGAGCAGCGGCACGGAATGTCTGAACAGTTGGGGGCTCATGGGCCGTGGGCAGTGGGGAGCACGGGGACAGATACCCTCACCCCGTCCCTCTCCCGGTGGGAGAGGGGAGGGATTGGGGAGGGATGCACGGGGATGGAACGAGGGGCTCAGCCCTGCACGGGGTGCTGGGCGAGCAGCGCCAGCAGTTCCTCTCCGTACAGCTCCACGCGCTTCTCTCCGATGTAGGGCACCGTCCTCAGCTCGTCCAGGTTCGCCGGAGGCCGTGACACGAGCGTGTCGAACACGGGGTTGGGCAGCACCACCGAAGGCGTCACCTTCCTCGCCGACGCCTTCTCCGAGCGCCACGCCTTCATCGCCTCCTCGCGCTTGCGCCGGTTCGGGTCCTTCGGCCCCTTCTGCTCCTGCTCCGGCTTCAGCTCGCCCCGCCTCGACTTCTCCAGCAGCTCGCGCACCAGGGCGATGATCTCCTCCCCGTGCGCCCTCACGAAGGCGCCCCGGACTCCCGCAGCCTTCGCCAGCTCCCGCGGGTTGCCCGGTGGCTTCACCGCGATGTCCGAGATCGCCATGTTGGAGAGCATCCTCCCCATGGGCACGTTCTCCGCCTCGGCCCACTCCAGCCGCTTGCGGTGCAGCGCCTGCGCGATCTCGTTGGCCAGCACCATCTGCCCCGGCGTCAGTCCCGCCTTCGGCAGGCGCGGCTTGAAATCCGCCCCCACGTTCGGCCTCGCCGCCGCCTCGTCACACATGCGCTGGCAGTCGAGCAGCACCTCCTCGAGGATGTCCGCCTTCCGTGTCTCCTCCCTCACCAGGCGGCCCAGCTCCACCAGGTAGCGCACGTCGTTGGCGATGTAGTCCCGCATTCCCGGCGGCAGCGGCCGCAGCGAGAAGTCCGACTGCTGATGCTCCTTCGGCAGCTCCACGCCCAGCCGCTCGCGCGCCAGGTCCGCCAGCCCCACCTTGGGCCAGCCCAGCAGCGTCGCCGCCCGATGCGTGTCGAAGAGCCCCCGCACCCGCACGCCCGCCTCGGCCAGGTAGGGCAAATCGCCCCCGGCCGCATGGAAGAACTTGGTCCGCTCCGGGTCCCCCATCACCGGCGCCAGCAGCGAGGGCTCCACCCCGGGCTGGAGCGTGTCGAAGAGCAGCACCTCCGCGTCCGTGGCTACCTGGAGGAAGCACAGGCGGGCACGGAAGGCGTGCATCGCATCCGCCTCCACGTCCACGGCCAGCTCCTGGGCCGCTTCGAGCCTCCGAGCGGCCGCCTGGGCTCCGGGTGAATCGATGATGTCCTGCGCACCTTGTGGGAAGGTCGACATGGCGGAGAGCAGGCTAGCGGACCGGGTATGTACGTGTAGCGTGTTTTTTCCCCAGCCGCCGCTAGGATGACAACCCCGATGAACCCCGACGTCCTTCGCCTCGAGAAGAGCCTGCTCGGCCACATGGGCCGTGCCATTTCCGACTACTCCCTCATCTCCGAGGGAGATCGCATCATGGTGGGGGTGTCCGGTGGTAAGGACTCGTACACCATGCTGTACCTCCTGAGGGAGCTGCAGCGCCGCGCGCCGGTGAAGTTCGACCTGCTGGCGGTGAACCTCGATCAGGGCCACCCCGGCTTCCCCGCCGACAAGCTCGAGGGCTGGTTCAAGTCCGAGGGCTTCGCCTACAAGATGCTCAAGGAGGACACCTACTCCATCGTCCTCGAGAAGACGCCCCCCGGGAAGACGCAGTGCGCCGTCTGCTCCCGGATGCGGCGCGGCATCCTCTATACGGCGGCGGTGGAGCTGGGCTGCAACAAGATCGCCCTCGGCCACCACCGGGATGACCTCATCCACACCCTGCTGCTCAACCTCTTCTTCGCCGGCTCGCTCAAGGCCATGCCGCCCATCCTCAAGAGCGACGATGGGCGCAACACCGTCATCCGCCCGCTGAGCTACGCGCCGGAGAAGGACATCGCCGCCTACGCCGAGGCGAAGCAGTTCCCCATCATCCCCTGTGACCTGTGCGGCACCCAGGAGAACCTCCAGCGCAAGCGCATGCAGAAGCTGATGGAGGAGCTGGGCAAGGAGATTCCCAACGTCCGCCAGAGCGTGCTCTCCGCCATGAGCAACGTGCGGCCGAGCCACCTGCTGGACAAGAGCGTTTTCGACTTCTCCGCGCTCGCGTCCGAGGGTACTCCAGCAGAAGAAGCGCAGGGGCAGGCGCAGGCGCAGGCACAGACGACGACGGCAGCACGAATCCTGGGAGGGTTGGCGGATGCCTAAGGAACTGGCGGTGAAGGCGCGCAAGGAGCGGAAGGCGGCGCTGGTGGAGGTGATGTTGCTGGCGGCCATGGCCGACGGCCGTGTCTCGCAGCGGGAGTTGCAGACGTTGTTGCGGCGCGTCATCGAGCGCCCCGAGTTCGAGGGCACCAAGCCCGAGGAGCTCAACTCCCTGGTGGAGGAGAGCGCCCAGCGGCTGTCCGCGGCGCACGACCTGGAGGAGATTCTGGCCTCGCTGCGGGCGCGGCTGCCGAACCACAAGAACCGGATGCTGGCCTTCGGGCTGGCGGCGTCCGTGGCGTTCGCGGACCACCGGGCCACGCGCTCGGAGCTGGGCCTGCTCAAGACGTTCCAGGCCGCGCTGGGCATCTCCGAGGACGAGGTGGCGGAGATCATCGACGTCATCGAGGGCGGAGGCAGCCTGGCGGAGGCGCTGGGTGAGCCGCTGGAGCGCCTCTTCGCCGAGGTGATGGTGCTGGTGAGCGCGGCGGACGGCCGGCTGAAGGAGGCCGAGGCGCGGGCGCTGGTGGAGAGCTTCGCGTCGGATCCGCTCTTCCACAACGTGAGCCCCGAGCGGGCGCAGGCCTTCGTGAGCGAGTCGGTGTCGGCGCTGGCCGCCGAGGGGCTGCCGGCCCGCCTGCAGGTGATGGCGCACGGGCTGACGACGCACACCCAGCGGCTGAAGGCCTACCGGCTGGCGACGAAGATCGCCCACGCGGGCGGCCAGGAGCCGAGCCTCAATGAGCAGCGCATCCTCCACATGCTCCAGGCGACCTTCGGGCTGGCGGACGACGAAGTGGCGCTGCTGGACCGCGAGGCGTAGGACGGGCTCCCGACCATGTCCGTCTCTCCTCCCAACCCGGCACGATTCTCCTTCCGGTTCGGTCTGCCGCCCTCGCTGGGCAACGGGCTGGCGCGCGACCGGGCCGAGCAGCTGACGGCGTTCATCGAGCGGGCCCTGGGCCGCAAGGTGGAGGTGAGCGTGGCGGCCAGCTACGAGGCGCTCGCCAAGGATCTGCTGGCGGGACGGGCGGATGCCGTATGGGCGCCGCCCTTCGTGTGCGCGCGGGTGGAGGCCATGGGCGTGCGGGTGCTGGCGCGCGGGGTGCGGCGGGGGCGCTCGTCGTACCGCTCGGCGCTGGTGACACGCGCGGGCTCCGGGCTGACGCTGGAGACGTTGCAGGGCACGCGTGTGGCGTGGGTGGACCGGGACTCGGTGGGTGGCTACCTGCTGCCGGTGGCGTACCTGAAGGCCAAGGGCCGGGAGCCGGTGAAGACGTTCGCCGCGCAGCAGTTCGCGGGCTCGTACAAGGCGGCCCTGGAGGCGGTGCAGGGCGGACAGGCGGACGTGGCGAGCATCTTCTGCCCGCCGGAGTCCACGGGGCTGACGTACGCGGACGGCGTGGAAGTGGTGCTGCCCGGCAAGGGCGGGGCGTACGAGCTCATCGCCTACACCGAGGAGGCGCCCAACGACGGGGTGCCGGTGGGCATGGGCGTGGCGCCGGAAGTGGTGGGCCTGCTGGAGCGGGCGCTGCTGGCGCTGCACGAGAGCGAGGACGGCAAGCGTCTGCTGGAGGAGCTTTTCTCGGCGGAGCGCTTCGAGCCCGCGCCGCGGATGGGCTACCGGGCCCTCTACCGCGTGGCGCTCGCGAGCCTCTGAAGCCCAATCCCCCACAACCCCTCTCCCTTCGGGAGAGGGACGGGGTGAGGGTGCCACGTATCCCAGGTTGGCTCCGTCGAGCTGGCGGAGTCGCCTCCACCACCTGGTGCCTGTACGCGGGCGGCTTGCCGCGCTGTCGCCTTCAGCCCGGCTGTCCATGGAGGGCGTTCACTGGGCGTACATCGACAACGCCTCCGGCCGAGCTGTATTCGTTTGGAAGCTGGAGGCTTGTTGAGAGCGTTTATCTTTTTCCTGAGCTTGTGGCTTGCCACTCCGGCATTCGCCAACACGCTAGAAGAAGTCCTTTGCAGGACGACCCCCAACCCTGTCGCGCGAATGGAGGGCTCGGAGAAACTTTGCCGCTCGCTCGCACTCGCCCTGGCCAATGTGCCGGAGGCCACCTCAGAGGAAGTTCGGGCAATGCTTACGCCCGAGAGTCTCGCGGCGATGATGGCACTGAGTGCTGCCTGGATGGGCGCGCAAGGTGTCCCGGTCGTCGGACAGGCCGTGGATGCAGCGCTGGTGGGACTTGGGGTCGCACTGCTGGCGGCCCAGACCGCGGAACTCTCGGATGTGCTTTGGCGCTACTTGAATCAGGCTCCATTGTCACGAAGCCGCGCGGAGCTGGAAGCGGCGGCGGCCCACCTGTCGCGAGCCATCGCGATGGTGGGAGTCAACGTGGTTGCCTTCATCCTGACGAAGAAGGCAACTGGGGCGGTCAAGCCAGGTCCACCCGCGCCCATGCTGGCACCCGTGGCGGCTACAGGTGGCCGGGTTGTCTCGAAGGCCATTCCTTCCACCCCGGCGCCGGCATCCTCGGTCCCCGCGTTCGCCGCCATGGGAGCGCGGCCGGAGGTGCACCGTGAGTTCCCTGGGACTGGTGCACGCAAGGAGCCGGACCCAGAGGCATTCGAGGCGTGGATCCAAAAGGCGGAGCGGCGCGAGGCACCGAGAAGAACAGAGTCCCACCGCTTCCAGGTCGACCATGTCGGAGAAGAGGAGTTCCTCGTCCGGGGTGGAGGCAAGGAGGTATGGGCCGATGGTTATCGCTCCAGCGATGCCCACCTTCTGGACGCCAAGCATGTAGAAAAACCGGACAGCAGTCCGTTCATCAAGGGGTCGCGTTGCATCGAACGGGTCCGAGACAGCATCCGCCTCAAGGAATTCGATCAGTTCAGCAGGTATGCGGCCATCCTGAAGGATCCGATGACTCCCGCCGTCGGTCTCGAGGTCATCCTCAACGATGCCCGTGCCGTGCCCTTTTTCGAAGGGCTCATGAGAGAGTTCGGTATCCCGGGCCGGCTCGTCGTCATCACGAAGAGCGCGCCATGAGTTTCTTCGCCATCTCCACGGGAAGCTGGGCAATCCGGGCTGATGAGTTCATCGGACGGATGCGCGCCCAGTGGCCAGAGGCCGTCATCCGCGAAGTGAGCGAGCCAGAGAGCGGCATGGGCCTGGACTTCGACTTGCGCATGCCCCACTCGCGAGTGGATGGTGGGCTGGACCGCGCGGGCAGGTCATTTCACTTCGACAGCGACCTCCGTGATGCGGCCCGGCTTGCCCTGTGGTTCCGCTCGCTCGCCCCAGGTTCCGAGCCGATGATCTTCTGTGACGACTCCATGAGCGGCATGCTCGAGCTGGAGCCTGGCACGACCGAAACGGACATCTTCCAGGCCTTCGGCTACACGCCAGCCCGCCCTGGGTGGATGGACTACGACATCATCGCTCGCGGGGGCTGGGGCATGCCGTTGGAGGCTCTCGCGCAACGGATGCGGGAGCGCTGGCCCTCGGCACGGCTCGTGGAAGCCTTGGACGCGGACAGCCGATGGGTCTTCGAGTTCCATGTGCCGATGCCTCACTCCGAGGTGAGCGGTCAGGTGAGGCGGACGGTCAACGCCATGGTGCTCACAGGCGATCCGCGCGATTGCGCCCGGTTCGCCGTATGGTGCCGCTCGGCCGTACACACCGAGCAGCTTCTGCTGAGGTGCGACCAGGGAACTGTCTACCTGACCGCGGAGACCACGGCGGAGGAGATCGTCAGGGCCTTCCAGGCGTAGCCCTGAGCAAGACGTTCCCCTCCTTGAGGCAGCGTCATGGAGCCGGAGAGCGAGTCACTCGGGCTCACGCGGGGAGCGGGCCGAAGGTTTCGGCGGGGAGGAGGCGGAGCTGGCCGGTGGCGGGATCGGTCCAGCGCCAGCCCAACCAGCGCCAGGCTTCGGGAGAGGCCCAGAGAATGCGCCCGTGAGTCTCATCGAGCGTCGCGGTCTGTCCCTCGGGAAACAGATGTCCTGACCAGGAGCACTGGCCCGAGGCGGCGTCCCACACGCGCAGGGACTTGTCGGAAGAGCCAGAGAGGAGGCGCAGGCCGTCCGGACTCCACGCGCACGCCGTCACCAAGGAGGCATGGCCGGAGAGGGTGAGCAGGCATTCACCGGAAGCGGCGTCCCACACGCGCAGGGAATTGTCCCAAGAGCCAGACAGGAGGCGCAGGCCGTCCGGACTCCACGCGCACTCCGTCACAAAGGAGGCATGGCCGAGGTCTACGGCCAGGGATGGCGTACCCGTTCGAGGGGGGAGACCGCTTCGGCGCTCTTCCACGGCGGTGGCATGGCGCTCCCATCCTTCTGGCAGCATGGCCCCGGTGAGCCCCACCCGGATCCACTGGCAACCGGCGAGCCGCGCACCCTGGAGGTCCGCGCCCAGCAGCGAACCCTCCCTCCACCGGAGCCCACTGAAATCGGCGCGCTGGGCTCGTGCTCGGGGAGCGCTCACCTTCGAGAACAGCGCCTGCCGCGCCTGCAGGGCAGTGAGATCGGCATCGGCGAGGTTCACATGCTCGACCCGAGCGCGATTGAGCCGCACGTTGGAAAGGTCGGCCCCGCGCAGGTTCAGCGGCTGCTCGGGGCCTCGGCCGCGCAGGTGCCAGCCTTCCAAATTCGCTCCGGCGAGCTTCACCCGGGTGGGCGCGGGCACCGGCAGTCCCAGCTCGATCGCTCGCAGCCAATAGGCGAACGCGAGCACGGCGGCGCGGAGGTTCTCGCCGGCAAGAATCGCCTCCAGTGCACGCATGGCCGCGGGTTGGGGCTCGATGGCCAGGATCTGTCCCAGGAACTCCAGTGTCTCGCGGGAGACGACCCTTGGCAGGTCCCAACGGTCCACCTTTCCCTCGACCAGTGCGCGCACGAGGTAGGTGGCGAGGAAGTACTCCTGCAAGGAAGTGTGCGCGAAGCGGAAGTGCTTCTCCTCCAGGGTGGGCCGCAGGACGAAGGTGGCGGTGCGAAGATCCTCCTTGAGGACGGCGCGGTCCTTGTTCACGTAGGCCGCGGCGAGGACGGAATCCCTGGCGAGATACTCGTCAAGCCATGTCTCCAGCCGCTCCACGTCCCACTGCCTGGTGTCGTCACGCCAGAGCGCGGCGGCGAGATCCTCCATGAGGCGCCGCTTGTGGACAGGGTCGAGCTGGTGCTTCCCTTCATCCCGGTTGAGCCAGGAGCGGACGACGAGATCGTACAGGCGTGCGGCATTCACCACTTTGCCCTGGGCCTGGAGCTCCTCCAACTGCCCGAGACGGCCGCTGATGAGGGTGAGCAGGTAGGGCCGTTCCGCGAGGTCCCGGAGATTGTGGATGGAGGCGATGACCTCGAACGCTTCCGCCCCGCGCTCCGGATCCTCGAGGAACGACGTCAGATAGGCCCGGATCTGCTCCTCGGTGAAGGGGAGGAGGCAGAGGGCGGGAAACTGGGTGCGATCAATGCCCTCGCGGTCCTCACCGGCGAGCATCGCGTTCTGGTTCCACACGTCGCGGAAGTAATGGGAGCGGCAGGAGATGAGGAGCTTGCCCCGGCGCTTGCCGGGCGGCATGGAGTCCCCGCCGCGTGCGGCATCGGGGAGCACGGCCCAGAGGGTGCGGATGAAGTCGCGGGCGCGGTCGGGCGGCAGGTGGACGATCTTCTCGTCCAGACCATCGAAGAAGATGACCGCGCCCTCCTCCTGGACGAGGCGCAGCACGTCCTTGGGGGTGATGGTGCGGTCCCGCAGCTTCCAGCTCCGCTGAATCACACTGGCGAGGAGTTGCTCGATGGTGGGAACGCTGTCCCGGGTCTCGCCGGAGTAGTCTCGGAGGTCCACGTAGATGGGAAGCGGGAGCTCCGGCCTGGTCTTGCGTTTCTCCAGCAGGTGGAGGGTGAGCTGTTTCAAGGTGGTCGTCTTGCCGATGCCAGACTCCCCGAGCAGCGCGAAGAACGGCGGAGCAGAGGGGTTGGCGGCCCAGGACTCGAGCTCGTCGAGCGCGTCGCTTGCCTGGACGTGCGCTGCGCGGTCGCGTTTCCCGGTGTCGATCCGCTCCAGGTCTCCCAGGGCGAACCGATGGCCCCTGGTACGTTGGAAGTGGTGGGTATCGTCCGGAACCGGGACATGTTCGGCGAGGGTGTCAGCAGTGAATGCGCCGGGTCCATGCGGCGCGGAGGGTGGACCGGGAGGCGGCGCGAAGAAGGCGTTGAGGCGCTTTTCGATGGCGAGATAAAGCTTGTGGACGAACTCGCTCTTCTTGGGGCTCCCCTGCAGGTCGTTGTAATAGCGCCCCTCGATGCGCCCTTTGCTGTATAGGAAGAACTGGTGTTCCTGGAGACCCTTGAGGTCATGCGTGCCGAACGTCACCGGCACCAGTCCGACGGGGATGAGGGGCTTGAGCTTCGGATTGTCCTGAGTGCCCACGAAATGGGGCAGCTCTTCTCTGCCGATGAAGGTGCTCGCGAGAAAGGCAGGGCTGATCAGCAAGAGGCCGAAGTCGCAGTCCTCGAGGGCCTTCTGGATACTCTCCTTCCAGCGCTCGCCCACCAGGATGTCACGGTCAATCCAGGCGAGGAGCTCGTAGCGGGCGGAGGCGCGGAAGTGGGTGCCCAGCTCCTTCACGAGCGCCTCGACGAGCGGCTTGTTGTCGTGGGCATAGGAGACGAAGAAGCGGACGACCTGCTTGCCCGAGGCCATGGCGTTCCCGGTGGTGGCGATCCCCCGGGCGGGAACGAAGGGCTTGCCCTTGACATCGGCCGTGACCTGCTCGGAGTACCGCTCCGCCTGCATCACCGCGGGGTCCGGTCCGGTGAACCAGCACGTGCGCTCGGTGGGGGGGCTCTGCTTCTTCGAGTCCACGTGGAAGCGAAGCCCGAGGTCCGGGCGGCCCTCTCCCTGCGCGGCATCGTTGAGCCGCTTGCGGAAGGAGGTCAGGGCGGTCTGGGCCTTCTGCGTCTCCACGCCCGGGAAGAGCGCCGCGAGGCAGTCAGACATCCGGATGCGCTCCTTGACGGCGAGGCCGAGCAAGGTGTCGAGGCGCTCGCGGTCGGACTTGCCGAGCTCGTCACGCCAGGGCTCCGCGGCTGCGCGGAGGCCTTCGCCGAAGAGGATGGGGTTCGTGGACGTGGACATGGGCACGAGATAACCCGTCGACAAGTCCTCGGCAAGAGGCGTTTTTGACGAATTTGATGATTCCATGATGAGTCTGGAGGCTTCAGGGTCGACCGCTCATGAGGCTTGTGCACCGCGTCATCCGTGCCATGCTCCGCCGGGAGTGACGGCTCTCCACCCGTGGATGTCGCGCTCGGTGTCCTGGAGGGAGAACCCACGGATGGCGGACTTCGGCATCAACGTCGAGCCAGGAGAGGTCGGCCTGGATGCGCAGCGGTTGCGGCGCATCGACACGCACCTGCGCCGGTACGTCGACGACGGGCGGCTCGCGGGCTGGCAGGTGATGGTGTCCCGCCGGGGCAAGGTCGCGCACCTGTCCTCGTATGGGCTCGCCGACAAGGAGGCCGGCCGCCCCGTCGAGACGGACACCCTCTGGCGCATCTACTCCATGACGAAGCCCCTCACCTCCGTCGCGGCGATGATGCTGTGGGAGGAGGGCGCGTTCGAACTCTCGGACCCCGTCAGCCGGTGGCTGCCCGAGTTCTCCCAGCCGCGCGTCTACGTCGGAGGGCCCGCGGCCCGGCCCGTCACCGTGCCCGCGACCGAGCCCATCCGCGTGTGGCACCTGCTCACGCACACCGCGGGGCTGACGTACGGCTTCCACCGCGTGCACGTCACGGATGAAATCTACCGGCTGCGCGGCTTCGAGCTCGGCGCACCCGAAGGCATGGACCTCGCGGCGTGCGTCCGCGGGTTGGCGGAGCTCCCGCTCGCGTTCCAGCCCGGTGCCGAGTGGAACTACTCGGTGGCCACGGACGTGCTCGGCCGGCTCGTCGAGGTCCTGTCCGGGCAGACGTTGGAGGCCTTCTTCGCCGAGCGCATTCTCGGTCCGCTCGGGATGCGCGACACCTCGTTCTGGTGTCCCGAGGAGCGGCAGGGCCGGCTGGCGGCGCTGTACACGGCGGACCCCGCGCGCACCCGGACCATCCGCTCCGACGCGCTCGGCAAGGGCATCCTGAAGCCCCCCGCGTGGCTGTCGGGCGGCGGCGGGCTGGTGTCGACGACGCGTGACTACACGCGCTTCACGTGGATGCTCCTGAAGGGGGGCGAGCTCGATGGCGTGCGGCTGCTCTCTCCGCGGACCGTGAGCTACATGACCCGCAACCACCTGCCCGGGGGCGCGGACCTCACCGCCTTCGGCCGGCCGCTGTTCGCCGAGACGCGCTACGACGGCGTCGGGTTCGGGCTCGGCTTCGCGGTGGTCGTGGATCCGGTGGCCTACCGCACGCTGACGACGGTGGGCGAATACCATTGGGGCGGCATGGCGAGCACCGCCTTCTGGGTGGACCCGGCCGAGGAGCTGGCCGTCGTCTTCATGACCCAGTTGCTCCCGTCGAGCACCTATTCGCTCCGCTCCCAGCTTCGCCAGCTCGTCTACCAGTCGCTCGTCGGCTGAGCCCCGCCGGTTCACGAACTGGACAATCCAGTCCCACGGTTAACGCGGTTTCTATCCTTTTTTCGGGATGCGAGAGATTCCAGGCCCTCCTTGGATTGAACGTTTCAATCACGGGAGCGGGTATCATGTACGCAAAGGTGGTATTGGTAGGGTGTGTCCTGACGCTGGCCGCGGGGTGTAGCGGCAATCGCGGCGAGGCGGTGGAGAACGCCGAGCTGAAGGGCGCCGACGAGACGGTGCCGGCTCCCGAGCACGCCCTGAGCGGCTGCGTGTCCGCGCAGTCCCAGCTGGAGACGGCGGCCGTGCTGAACCTGCGGCAGGGCCCCTCCACCGACTCCGCCATCGTCCTCACGCTGCCCGAGGGCTCCGCCCTGTCCGTGGCCGCCGGGTCCTGCCCGGAGAACGGCTTCTACAAGGTGCGCTTTGGTGGCTTCGAGGGTTGGGCCTATGGCGCCTGGCTCCACGCGACCACGGTCACGCTCGAGAGCGAGCTGAGCTACGCCAACACGCGGACCGATGCCATGGGCCGCGCCAGGACGGTCGTCGGATTTTCCTACTGGTGGGGCGGTGGCAAGTGGCAGGAGACCGGCGCCACCAGCGCCAACAGGGGCGCGTGCACCGGGAGCTGCCCCTCCTGCTCGCACTCGGGCACCTACGGTGCCGACTGCTCCGGCTTCGCCGCCAAGGTGTGGGTGGTGCCCAGCACCAACCAGCCCGTCTCGCTCACCTCCCACCCGTACAGCACCTCCGTCTTCAACACCCAGTACTACGGCTGGCACAACGTAGCGCGCGGCAGCACCCAGATGGCCGACGCCATGGTCTACAACATCGACGGCGCCGGCCACATCTTCGTCTACGAGAAGGGTGACCCCTGGGGCAACATGTACGCCTACGAGTGCAGGAACTGCTCGGACGGTTGCGTCTACAACATCCGCAGCGCGTCCAGCTCCTACAAGGTCATCGGCCGTGACAACATCACCGCTGGGTCCTCGAGCGGAGGAGACGGAAACGTGTACGCGGTGGCGCGCTCGGGAACGGCCTCGGGCTCCACCGAGGTCCACATCCTCAACCGCTCCGGCAACTACAAGACCTTCGTCACCCAGACGGGCACGGCCCTGCATACGACGGGCGCCGACGGCTCCTGGATGTTCCGCGTGGCCGACTACAACAACGACGGCAAGCAGGACCTGTGGGCCATCTCCAAGACCTCCGCCCAGACGGACGTGCACGTGCTCAACGGCGCCGACGGCTTCAAGACCTTCCTGCTCCACGCCGCCACCGCCCTGCACCCCACTG
>DASQMW010000031.1:0-3278 GCA_035645295.1 Archangium sp. | reverse complement strand
ACACTGTGGGCCACGGGTTGAAGAACGGGCCCGGGCACCCTCACCCCGACCCTCTCCCGAGGGGAGAGGGGAGGTACTTCCCAGAAGAGGATCAGGTACGTGGCCGGCCCACTACGCCGGGGCGCCCGCGGCTTCCTCGCCGACCCTCGCCTCCAGCCGCGTTCCGGCCGAGATCCAGGCCCGCACCAGTGCCAGGTGCTCCTGCTCCACGTCCAGGGCCCGCTGGAAGTCCTCGGCGAGCGCGTTGTGTCCCAGCTCACGCGCCAGCTCGATGAGCAGCTCCCAGCTCGCGTTGTCCACGAGCTCGGCCGTCAGCAGCCCCTCGAGCGACTGCAGCAGGTTGATGTGCGGATCCGCCAGCATCTTCGGCACGCCCTCGGACAGGTTGGCCTGCAGGTCCGCCGCGGGCGTGAGCGCCGTGGGGTCCGCTCCCAACTTCTCCATGGTGCGCTTGACGAGCGCCATGTGCGACAGCTCGTCCAGGCGGATCTTCTCCAGCTGCTCGCGCGAGGGCCCGCCAACCCACGTGCCGAACACGTCCAGCTTGGACAGGGCGCACTCGTACAGCCTCGTCCCCGTGCGCTCGAAGCCCAGGCGCTGGCCCAGCTTGTCCACGAAGACCGTGGCCCGGCCGCCCTTGAGCATGTCCATCGCCGCCTTGGCCATCCCCTTCAGGTTGGGCGGCGGCACCGTGCCCAGGGCTCCCACCTCGCGCGAGACATCCTGGCGCTCCTTCGCGATGAGCGACGCGTCTCCCGGGATGTCCGGCGCGTACTTCTCGGAGCCCTCGATGGTCTCCTTGCTCTTCACCGGGTGGACCATGATGCCCGTCCGGTTCATCCCCATCTCACTCGCCTTGCGTTCCATTACTGGATCCTCCCGTCGGCCAGGGTGCTCAGGCTCTCGGCCTCGGCCGACAGCTCGGTGCCAGGACGCCAGCGGTAGCCGGCGGAGGCGGTCGCGGACGGACTCCCCTCGGAGTTGAGCTGCTGGCGGTAGAGCAGCGTGCGCTCGGCCTCCTCGGCGCGCGGCACGAACTCGGTGCCCTTGGCGCTCAGGCCCTCCTCGTCGTTCAACACCTTGCGCACGAACTCGCGGTGGCTGTGGTAGCCGATGGGCTCCGGCAACTCCCGGGGCAGCACCTCGGCCGGATCCCTCCCCTCCAGCCGCTGGAAGAGCTCCATCACGTAGTGCAGGTGCCCCAGCTCGTAGTCCGTGAACCGCTGCCACACGTCCTTGATGCGCGGGTTCGTCTCGGACTGCAGGCAGCTGTAGTAGTTGTAGACCTCGTTGGCCTCGTGCAGCAGCCACTTCTCGAGCCACGACTCGTCCGGATCGCACAGCGACTCGTACTGGGTGACGTGCTGCTCCTCGATGGCGGCGATCTCCGCGTAGAGCTGGCGCGCCACCGGGTCGCTGAACATCGGCCCGATGTTCATGTAGAAGGTGTGAACCTGGTTCTCGGCCGAGACGATGGTGAGCGCGTTGAGCTTGGTGATCGGATCCGCGGTGCGCGCCTCATAGGGCCGGCGCACGTCGTCCAGCGGATGGCGGTGCTCGATGGCGGTGAGCCGTCCGGGGATGATGTCCGTGTAGCTCTGGGTGATGTAGTTCGGGTCCTTGCCGAAAATCCGGTCGTACAGGGCCGAGTACCGGTACAGGTGATCGAAGTCCTCGAGCATGCCGAAGCGGTACACCTGGGCGAGGTACGGGTCCGGCTCGTGCTGGGCCACGCTCGCCGTCACCTCGATGGCCGTCTGCTCGTAGCCGAGCGTGGTCTCCAGGGGCGACTGGTTGGCTGGAATCATCCAGTTCACCATCGTCTGCTGGAAGTGCTCCACCCGGCGGATGAGGGCGAGCGGCTCGCGCAGCTCCCGGTTCATCCGGGCACAGGCGTGGCTGAAGCGCACGGACTCCGATTCGACGCCGTTCATCAGGATGACACGCACGCGCGTGAAGGCGTCGTCATCCATCTTGCTGATCATCCGCCGCGTGAGGTCCTTCCAGGTGAACCTCTGGCGATCCAGCGGGACACCCTTCTCCTTGAAGAGGTCTAAGGCCACGTGCCACTCCTTTGAATGTCTCGGGAAAACGGCTGGCCACCCGGCCCACACCCCTCCCCGGGTTCGCCGGTAAAGCTCCGCCTCGTGTGTGACCCCGGCAAGGTGGCCCGGCCCTCCGCCTGCTCTCCGAACCTCCAGACGCACAAAAGCCCGCCAGGTCACGAGGACCGGCGGGCTTCGGAAGCGGGAGCGGAAGTGGACCCGGGTACTAGCGGGAAACCGCCTGGCTCAGGGCGCGGTGCACGGCCTCGAGCGCCTTGCGGGCCTCGAGCAGCTCGGCGCGCTCGGCGGTGAGCGAGGCCACCTGCTGGGCCAGCACATCGCGCTCGCCCTGGAGCGTGTCCACGGTGCGGCGCAACGCGGCGGCCTCGTCCTTGGAGGACTCCAGCTCACCGGCGAGCCGCTCCTCCTCGGAGAGGCTGTCGGCCAGGGCCCGCTTGGCCTCGGCGACAGCGGCCTCCAGGGTGGTGCGCTCCTGGGCCTGGGCCTGCATGGCCTGCCGGGCCTCCTGCAGCGACAGCAGGGCCTCGTCGCGCTCGCCTTCCAGCGCGGCCAGCTCTCGCTCGAGGTCGCCGAGCAGCTTCACCCGGCCCTCCATGTCGGTGGCCAGCCGGCGCGCCTCGTCCATGCGCAGGCGGGCCTCCTCGGTGGCCTTCTCCGCCTGGCGCCGCGACACCTCCAGTTCCTGGGTGAGCGTGAGGTTGAGCGCCTTCACCTTGGTGAGCTCGGCCTGCAGCGCCGAGATGCGCTCCACCGCGCGCAGGCCCGCCTCGGCCACGCTGGCCGGCAGGGGCTCGGGACGCGGATTCTCGCGCACCGCCTTGAGGCGCTCCTTCAGCCGCTCGCGGCGGGCCTGGTTGTCCAGGTCCTCCTTGGGCGGGGCGGGCGTCTGCACCTCCACCTCGTGCTCGGGCGCCTCGACGCGGGCCTCCACACGCGCCATGGGAGCGGGGGCCGCGGCCACCTCCTGGGGCGCCTGGACGGCGGGGGCGCGCAGGGCGGCGTCAATCACCTCGGAGGCGGAGGGACGCGGGGCGCGGGCGCGCTCGACGCGGGCACGCACCTCGGCGGACAGGTCGTGCGTGGCCGACGGAGGCTCGGGCGCTGGCTCCGGCTCGGGCGTCGGCTCGGGGGCCTGGGGCTGCGCCAGGGCCTGCTCGGGCTCCTGCGTCTCCTCGGGCGCGGCGGGGTCGACGACGCCGGTGAATGCCCCCA
>DASQMW010000030.1:0-25326 GCA_035645295.1 Archangium sp. | reverse complement strand
CAGTCCACCTTCTTCTGTGACAACCGGGCGTTGAACGCCGCCATGGGCGCTCCCGCGGGCGTGGGCCTGGGCGAGGACATCATCCACGCGGAGCTGGGTGAGGTGCTGGCCGGCAAGAAGCCGGGGCGTACCGATGCCGGGCAGGTCACCCTCTTCGGCGCGGTGGGCCTGCCCTTCCAGGACCTGGTCGCGGCCTGGCACATCTACCAGGGCGCGCGCCATGACGACTCGGTGCAGCGGGTGGACTTCGGCGCCTGAGCCTCGCGCCTCCGGCGGTGGCGGGGCCGTCAGGCCTCGCTTCGGACCTCAGTGCGTGGTGCGGCGCGCCGGGCGGGAGATCTCCCGGGGCCCGGACAGGAGGCTGTCGGGACCGTGGTTCAGGTACACCTCGTCCGCGACGATCTCCCGCACGTCATCGAGCGGCACGGCGTAGTCCTTGCGCCAGACGAGCAGACCCTTCTCGACGATGAGGCCTTCGTCCGTGACCTCGACGACATGTCCGAGCTTCTCGCCCCGGTGGGTCCACACCACCATGCCCTCGTGCAGTTCCGAACGCTCCACCATGTGCCCGCTCCTCCTCGCTCTGGAGGGACCGCCGGGCGGCGGCCCTGGACATTCAAGCTAGGGTCGTAGCGTTTGCCCGTCACCGGGCGGGCAACCAGGCTGGCAGAGAAAGTTGGCCGGTGCACGGAGGCGGCGAGCGGCCCAAGGCGCTGTGTCGTCTGCCCTCCCATGCCCATCTTCCCCGGGTCTGGAGGTGGGAATGATGATGGTGGGCTTCATGGCTTCGAGAACCGGACGTTGGACGCGCATGCTGGCCGGTGCGTCCCTGGTGGTGGGTGGCCTGTCCACGGGCTCCATCAAGGGCAAGCTGATGGCGCTGGGGGGGCTCGTTCCCCTGCTCACCGGCGCCTTTGATGTGTGTCTCTTCGGTCCGCTCTTCGGCCTGCCGCTGAAGGGGGAGGCCATCCGCCGCAAGGTGGGGCTCATCGGCGAGGACTCGCTGCTGCCCCACCCGCCGATGCCCCTGACGGAGCGCCCCACACTGTTGCATTAGGAGCGCTAGGAGCGCACGCCGAAGGGGATGGAGAGGGTGGCGAACTGCTCCCCGGTGCGCGCGTCCACCAACCGCGCCAGGAGGGTGACGGTGCCCTCGCGCTCGCTCACGTTCTGGAAATAGAGGAAGCCGGTGAGGGTGCCACCCGTGTCCAGCGTGCCCTCGGGCAGGGCGTTGCGCAGCATGTCCCGCGTGGGCAGCGGCTCCGGCGCTGGGCGGTACCAGGAGGAGGAGGGCCCCCAGAACGGATCATAGAAGCCCGGCCCATACCAGGGGTCATACCAGCCCGAGCCGTACCAGCCCCGTCCCCACGAAGGGCCCCAGCCAAACGCGCCCGGACCCCAGCCCCAGTGGGAGCGCACGCCCACGCCCACCGACAGGGCGACGTGACCCTCCTGGCCCGAGCCGCCCACGGCGGCGGTGCCTTCGTCACCCAGCTGGAAGGGCGAGAGGGCGGCGTACTCGAAGTGGGAGTTGCCCTTGAGCGTGAAGGACTCGTACTCCATGCGCAGGGGCCGGCCGCTCTGGTTCTCGATGCGCACCCGCACGGGGGTGACGATGCGCTCGAGGTCCGAGGGGACGCCCTTCCACGCATCTCCATCGGCGACCAGGCGCACACCTTCGGCTTCGGCGATGGCCGAGCCGGCCTGGGTGGTGGGAGTGCTCGGCAGGGGCTGCAGGGTGGTGGTGGAAACGCAACCCGCGGCGAGCAACAGCGCCGCGAGCGCGAGCCAGGGAGCGCGCGTACGCATGGGGGTTCTCCTCCCTGAACATTAGGAGTGGACCCGGGGACATGCGCGAGGCGCGGCGGTGGCCGCCTGGTGTGGAGGCTTAGGGCCCCGCGGCGGAAGTGCCACGCCAGGCGGTGCCCAGCATCGCGTCCCAGTCCTGCACGCGCGCCCAGTCCTCGAAGGTGTGCCAGCCCACCTCGGGGAAGTCCCGGCGCAGCAGGGAGATGTTGGCGTGGTAGCCCACCCGCTGCAGCCACTCGAACATGAGCCCCAGGTCCTCGTTGGCCGAGCGCACGGCCTCCAGCGGCGTCTCCGCGAAGTGCAGCTTGTGGCCGCTGACGTAGGAGAGGAGGGCGGCGGCCTGCTCACCCGTTACCTCGTCGGAGGCGACCTCGAAGCGCTTGCCGTAGAGCGCCTCGGGCCACTCCATCACCCGGGTGCAGAAGGCGGCGAGGTCCGCCATGGGAACGAGCTGCAGGCCCCGGTGGGGCGCCAGGGGCAAGGACAGCACCCCCTCGCGCAGCCCCTGGACGTAGGCGTCGCCGAGGAAGTTCTCCATGAAGAAGACGGGGGCCACGATGGTGTAGGGCAAGCCGCTGCGGCGCAGGTGCTCCTCCACCACGTGCTTCGTCTCGAAATGGGGGATGCCGGTGTTCTGGTCCGCCCCCGCCACCGAGGAGTAGAGGAAGTGGCGCACGCGGGCGATCTTCGCGGCGTCGATGAGGTGGCGGCCGTGGCGCACCTCGCCCTCGAGGCCTCCGCCCTGGAAGGGCGTGGCCATGGCGAACACCGAGTCCACGCCCCGCATGGCGCGCTCGAGGCTCTCCGGGTCATCGAAGTCCCCGGTGACGAGCTCCGCGTGACGCTCCGCCAGCTCCCGGGCCGCGGGTGCGTCCGGGGAGCGGACGAAGGCGAGCACGCGGTGGCCGCGCTTGAGGAGCAGGCGAGCCAACGCGCCGCCTTGCTTTCCGGTGGCACCAGTCACCAACACGGTCAGGGGTCGGAACATGCGATTCCTCCGGACAATACCTTCCCCTCAAGGTGGGGATGGGCGGCACGTGGGTCGAGGGTGGGGCTCCAGGCTCAGCGCTTCTTGCCTGGTCCCTTCTTCTGCTTCGCTCCCTCCTGCGGCGCGTCCTGGGTGGAGCGGCTCCTCCGAGCGGATACCTCCCGGGCGACCCGGCGCACGCCGGAGAACGCGTCACCCGCCAGCTTCCGGGCCCCGCTGAGCGGATGGCCCTTGGCGGCCTGCTTCGCCACGGCCAGGACGCTGGACACCGCCTGCTGGGCCAGTCCCTTGATGCCCTTGAGCCCGGCCTCGTCCGCCGCCTTCTCCTGGACGATGGGCTCCTCACGCCCGGCCGCCTGCTGCTCCATCACCTTGGGCGCGGAGGCCTCGGTGCCCGTGGGCTCCGCCTGCGCCTTGGCGGCCTGCATCTGCTCCGCGCGCTGGCGCTCCTCGCGGTGCTTGCGGTACAGCGCCGCCGTCTGTGCGTGCTGGCGCCCGTAGTGCAACTGCTTGTCGTCGGTGCGCGGCTTGGCCTGCTCCGCGGGAGGCGTCTGCTCGGCTCCGCCCGGATTGGTCGTGCTGGGTTCCGGCTTGTCCGCCTGCATATGATCGAAGCTGTACGTGCGCATCCCTGTCTCCTTACCCGCCAGTGGTTTCCGGCACGGGTCCGCAAGTTAGGGCGTGCCCTCCAGTACAGGAACCGCAGCTCGGGGCAGGCGGGGAAGCGAGGCCTGGACCGCCAGGCTCCTTGGGAGACGATCAGCTCAGGTAGGACGGGGTGAAGTCGCGGGCGTGGACGATGGGCTGCCGCCCGGCGAAGCCGCCCTCCAGCTCGTGCCAGTGCGACACCGCTGGCTCGCCAAAGCGCCAGCAGAGGTACACCGGACGTCCGGCCTTGAGCGCGCGGAAGTCCACGAGGCCCTCCGCGGCCTTGAGCTCCACGCCCAGGTCCTGGAACTGTTCCAACTCGGCCTGGATGCGCTCGATGAGCTCATCGCGCTCCTCCCGCAGGGGCGCCGTGCGCTCCGGGCCGGCCCCGGCGTCCTGGAGGTCTTCCAGCTCGCGGACGAGCGCGTGCACACGCTCCACCCACGGCCGCACCACGGTGAAGGTGCGGGTGAGCAGCGGGATGAGGCGGTTGGCTTCTTCCACTCCGAAGTAGCGCATGGCGGCCCCGAGCTTAGCGCCCGGGGCCGCTGAGAAGGGGCGGAGAGCCGCGTCCCTCAGCGCTTCTTCGTCGGCACGCGCTTGGCGGCGGTCTTCACGGCGCGCGCCACGGTCTTCTTCGCCGCGGCCGCGGCCCGTGTCAGCACCTTGCGCCCGACGTTGCGCAGCGTCACGGGCTCCTCCGCGCTCTTCCGGGTGGGGGTCTTCTCCACCATCGGCTTGCGGGTCGTCGTGGTGGCCTTGGGCGCCGCCGCGGCGGCCGTCTGCTTGCGAGCGGGTGCCTTCTTGGCCGCAGCGGGCTTCGCCTGGACCGCGGCCTTCTTCGCCGCCGGTTTGGCCGCGGTGGCCGTCTTCGCCGCCCCCGCGCGCTTTCTCGCCTGCGCCTTCGCGCGGTAGCGCTTCACGGTCTCGGCATGGGCCTGCCCATAGGTGGCGGCCGCCTTGGGCAGCGTGGCGTGCTCCGCCTTGTCCTGGCTCAGGGCGAGCTCGTGCTCGTCGTTACCGAGCCGGGGGCCCGAGCCCTGGTAGGTCTGGGCCGGCTGCTGCGACTTGAAAGGTTCGAAACTGTAGGTTCTACCCATAGATGTCTCCTGCTGCCGTACCTCGGGTGCCCCAAAGGTAGGGCGTGTACCCCGCAGACGGAATGGCTTGCGGGACAAGGTGAGCGGGCGAGCGGCGGGTCCAGAGGGACCTGTCGAGACCCCTGAGGTGAGGGTTTCACCGTACCCGTCTTCCTCCCGGAGCCCGGGCCCCTCACGACGCAGGGCGTGGCTTTTGCGCGCTCCCGCGCACGTCCCTTCGGGCGGGTTTCCATGGGGGCGGGTAGCGGATGACCTGGGGGGTCGGTTGGACCTCCAAGTAAAACCTGAGAGGGCGGGAAAGAAGAAAATGACTCGGTGGAATTCTATGCCTCTCCGTCTCGTACGGCGCGGAGGCGGGCCGTATGCGCGAGAGCGCTCTTTCACAGGGGCCCATGCCTTGCACAACCCGGCGTCGCAGTGGATTCGCCAGCCGTTGGGGGAGAGCAAGACAACCATGAGCGCCTTTCATCTGCCGAAGCTGTACTGCCCGATCGCACCGGAGTTGCACCCCCTCATGAAGCAGATCGAGGGCGAGGCGTTGGAGCGCTGGGCGAAGTACCTGGGTGTGCATGCGAGGCACTCGGTCTTCCGCAAGCTGCAGCGCAGCCACTTCCCCTTCCTGCTGGGCCGCTGCCACCCGGACGTGCCGCAGGAGAACCTGCGCGCGGCGCTCGACTTCCTCATCTGGAACTTCTCGTGGGATGACCAGGTGGACGTGGGCGAGGTGCCCGCGGACTGGGTGCGCCAGCAGAGCGAGATGGCGCTGGCGGTGCTCCAGGGCGCCATTCCCTACCACGACGCGCCGCCGCTGCTCTGGCTGCTGGCGAGCATCCGCGAGCGCATCGCCGCGAGGATGCCGGCGGAGTGGATGGAGCGCTTCATCCACGCCTGCCAGTGCTACTTCGAGGGCACCATCTGGGAGGCGGAGGTGCGTGGCAACCGCGTGTGCCTGGACGTGGACACGTACATCCAGCTGCGCCGCCTGTCGGTGGGCACGTACATGGGCTTCACCCAGGTGGAGGCCATCGAGGGCTTCCTGCTGCCCGGCGAGGTCGTGGAGCACCCGGCGCTCCAGCAGCTCGTGGAGACGGCCACGGATGTGATTGCCTGGGCCAACGACTTGTTCTCACTGGCGCAGGATCTCCAGGACGAGTTCCACCCCAACCTGGTGTTCTCCATCCAGAAGGAGCGGGGGCTGGGGCTGCAAAAGGCCATTGGCGTGGCGGTGGAGATGCACGACACGGCCATGCGGCGTTTTCTCGAGCAGGAGAAGAGCCTGCCCTCGTTCGGCGAGCACGACGCGCACGTGGCCCGCTACGTCACGGGCCTCCGCCGCTGGGTGCGCGCCAACGTCGACTGGTCCATCCAGACGGGCCGCTACCAGGAGGGCGCGGGCGAGGCCGCCCTCCCGAGCGTGCGCGTGGCCTGAGAGGCGCCGGGCCCGAGGCCCTCGCGCCTACTCCCAGGAGAAGTCCACCGAGAACTCGGTGAGGCTCCTCTGCTGGGGGGTGGCCCGGATGCCCTGGAGCTGGGCGGCGTTGAGGATCTGCAGCACCGAGCCGGCGAAGTAGGGAGCGGGGATGGCGTTGACGTAGTCGATGCGGCCGCTCCTGGAGCCGGTCCACGTCAGCGAGCAGGCGCCGTGGTCCCACGCCGTCTTGTAGGCCGAGGGCATGCTGTCGATGAAGCGCCTGGGCTCCTTGCCCACCAGCGACAGTAGCATCTTACCCGTGGTGGACTCGAGGAAGCGTGGTGCGACGCGGAAGCCCAGGTGCTGCATGGCCGCGTCGAAGCCGCCGTGTTTGTCGCTCAGCTCCTGCGCGGCGGCGTACGTCAGCTTGAGGAAGGTGTTGACGGGGTAGGAGAAGAAGGCGGTGAAGCTGCTGCTTCCGGCCGTGTCCACACAGCGCTTGAACGCGTCCGGGCCCACCTCCGTCCGGACCAGGTCCAGCGCGGAGCCGAAGAGGAAGCCCCGTGTGGTGTCCTTGGGCCCCACCGCGCCCAGCCGCTGCTCCAACTCCCGTTGGAGCGTGGCGGACCCCTGCGACGACTGCACCGGCGACGTGCTGCTCATGTGTTCGACCCCCGCGAATGACGTCCATTCTACGACGGTTCGCGGCGGCGTGTCCCTAGAGTCCGAGATAGGCGAGCAGCGCCCCCAGGTCCTGGTCGGACAAGGCTTCCTGGCTGTAGGGGGGCATGTTTCCACCCACGCCGAAGAAGCGGCCGTGGCGCACCTTCTCGATGAAGACGAGCCCGGCGGGCACCCCGGGGAAGAGCTCGCCGTAGTCCTGGGACACCTCGGGGAGGATGGAGGCGAGCTCCGTGTTGCGGCCCTTTCCGGTGTGCGGCTCGCCGTGGCACTCCTGACAGGCGGCCTTGTACACGGCCGCGCCCCGCCCGGCGCCGCCGCGTGGCACGTCGGTGACGTCCTTGACGAGGGTGAAGGGCTGCGCCGGTGCCTGGGCATCCGGGCTGAGGCTCACCAGGTACTCGTAGAGGGCGCGGCTCTTGGGGTCCTCGGGCGCGAGCGGGGTGACGCCGCGCATGAAGGCCGTGTAGCAGAAGTTCACCGCGTCCAGCAGGCGCGTCTCGTAGCCGCCCCACCAGTGGGGACGGGCGGCCACGTTGTGCAGCGAGAGGCCCACGTACACCTTGTCCGCGGGCGGCGTGGCCGTGGTGGCGTGGCACGTGGCGCACGAGAAGCTGTTGTACTGGCTCTCCGACAGCGCCGGGTCGCGGAACAGCTCCTCGCCGTACTCCGCCGCGGGCGTGGGGCCACAGCCGGCCGCGAGCAGCACTGCTCCCCATCCCAACCACTTCATGGCGTGCTCCGCAGGATGCCCACCGAGTCCGGGTAGATGCCCACCTTCACCGTCTTCACCACCTCGCCCACCGCTCCGGCCTGGAGATCCACCACGTGCAGCGTGCCCGGGCCCTGGTGGTCGCCCTCGCACACCGCCAGCGCGTGCCGGCCATCCGGCGTGAGCTCCACCTGGTGCACGTTGAGGCAGCCCGCTTCCGACAGGTGGATCTCCCCCTTCACCGCGGACGTGGCCGTGTCGATGACGGCCACGGCGTCCACCGCCTGGTAGGGCAGGTAGAGCGTCTTGCCGTCCCGACTGACGACGCCGAACATGGGCGCGCCGCGCAGGCCGTAGATGGCGCGCTCGGGCCGCACCGTGAGCGACTGGGGATCCAGGTAATGCACCGTGTGGCTCTTGCGCGAGCTCACCCACAACGCGCCATCCGTGGGCGAGAGGGTGAGCGCATAGGGCTCGTGCCTGGGCGCGAGGACACTGCCCGCGTTGGGCATCTTCACGCGGGCGATGACGGTGGGCGCCGGCGTGTCGAGCTGCACCACGGCCACCTCGTCCGAGAAGCACGCGGCATAGGCCCGCTTCTCGTCGGGGGACAGCCGCACCGCGTGCGGCGCCGGGCACAGGGCCACCATCGCCTTGCGCCTCATCGTGTCCGCGTCGAGGATGGCCAGGCGCGCGGCCATCTTGCTCTCATCGGTGATGCCGCTCTTCGCCGCCTCCTGGATCTTCATCAGGTCGAAGTGCGTCTGGTACAGCGTGCGGCCGTCCGCGCTGAGGATGAGGTCTCCGGGGTTGCGGTCCACGCGCACCGAGCCCACCAGCCGGTGGGTCTTCGCATCCAGCTTGAGGGCATAGCCATCCGCGGTGCCGCTGCCATGGTTGCCATGCGGACCCGAGCCGCCGCCGGGCACGAAGTAGGAGAGGCCCACGTAGTAGTAGTCCCCGCGCGGAGAGAAGGCGGCGTGGTGCGGCCCCTCCAGCTCCACGGGGTTGAGGCCCACCGGCACGCGCGCCAGCTCGCCCCAGTCCGGCGAGCCCATCGTGTCCAGGTCCAGCAGGCTCACGGTGTCGTCGAGGCTGTTGGTGACGACGATGCGCCCACCGCCCAACGCGGGCAGCTCCGGCCCCGAGGGCCAGGCCGTGTCGTGCGCGTAGTCGAGCTCCTGCGTGCCGGTGCACGCTCCGAGCGCGAGCGGGGCGAGCAGCGCGAGCAGGTGCCCTCTCACTGCGCGCTCCGGCGGAAGGTGCGCGGCTCGGCGAGGCGGAAGGGGCCCTCGGTGACGCGGTTCTGCACGAGGTAGGCGCTCATCACCTGCACGGTGAGGTTCTTGCCCGCGTGCTTGCCCAGCTCGGCCCACGTGGTGGTGTCCATCTGCCAGGACAGCTCGGAGGTCAGCACCTGGGCCACGGGGCACTCGCCGCCGGCGGAGATCTCCAGCCAGTAGAGGTCGCCCGTGTACGGAGGCAGGTGTGCGTGGGCCGTGGGGAGGAGCAGGTCTCCCAGCCAGGCAGTGAAGGAGCGGGAGGGGCGGGGCGCCGCCTCCAGCGCGAGCATGCCCTGGCCGGGCCGCTGCAGCGAGGCGCGCAGGGGCGAGGTCCACTCCCAGGTGGGCGGGGTGGCGCTGGCCGGGTACGCCTCGCCCTGGGTGGGGGAGAGGAGGGTGACGGCGCGGGAGGAGTCGACGGGCCGCTGCTTCACGTCCACCAGGGCGCGCCAGGCCTCGTCGGTGGACCTACCGGCGTAGAGGGGCTCTCCGCAGTCCGTGGTGGTGTCCGGGTCACAGGCGGACGTGGCCAGGGAGAGGGCGGCCACGCAGGCGGTGCTCAGGTGTCTCACGTTCATGGGCTCAGTTCTCCGGGGGGTTGCGCCGCCGCGGACGGCGGAGGGTCGAGATCGCGAGGAGCGCGGCCGCGGGCAGCAGGCCGCTGGCGGACGAGCACCCCTTCTTGGGAGGGGCCGGGGGCTCGGGCGGGGTGGGGTCGGTGGTGCCGCCATCCGAGGTGCCCGCGTCGGTGCCCCCGTCCACCGTGCCGCCATCTCCCGTCTCATCCGGCAGGGAGGGGTCGGCATCGATGGTGGGAGCGAACTGGGGCCAGTGCGGACGGCACACGTCGTGCGTCGGAGTTCCCGCGGGGCACGCGGGAGGCCGGGTGTCGGGCAGGTTGAAGAGGGGCGTGTACGTCTGGCCCTCGTCGGCGGTGGTGGCCAGGGCCCAGTCGTGCACACGGGAGGCGCCGCAGACGTAGAGGACGTCGCCCTCGCGCTGTGCGCAGGCATTGCCGTCGGGCAGGGGCAGGAGGGTCGCGAAGCTTTCCCCGGCGCGGACGCGGAAGAGGCGCGTGGGCGTGGCGGCCCAGAGGGTGTTGCCGTCGGGAGAGACCTCCATGCCCATGAGGTACTCGTCGATGGCGTCGCGATCCTGGCCCTCGGGGTGCAGCACGGAGCGGAAGGTGCGGCCTCCGTCCTTGCTCTCCAGCACGTATGTCCAGCCCTGCCAGGAGACGCGCGCCCAGAGCCGGTCCGGATCCGTGTCGGCCACCCGCAGGACGAACAGATCGTACGGGCGCGAGCCCTCCGAGTACTCCGGGAAGGGGTGGGCGATCTCTTCCCAGTGCTCCCCCTCGTCATCGCTGCGGTAGATGCGCTGGCCGGTGGCCGTGCCGCCGGAGACGTAGAGGCGCCGCGGATCCGAGGGCGCCACCTTCACGGCGGTGAAGACGGCGGTGGCGCTGCGCAGGCTCGGGGTGAACGTCTCGCCGCCGTCGTCGCTGCGGAAGACGCCGTTGGGCGAGGCGCTGCGGCCCGTCGTCACCCACAGGCGCGAGGGGTTGGACGGAGAAGAGGCGAGCCCCATGGGCCACAGCCCCTGCGACTTGAAGTAGTCGTGCACCGTCCAGGTGCAGCCGCTGTCGTGCGAGCGGATGAGCGCGGCACCGGTGGCCGCGAGCAGGGTGCCATCCGGCTGCCAGAGGAAGGTCTCCGGACGCCAGCCGCCGTAGTTCATGGACTCGGGGCAGATCCAGCTCCAGGTCTTCCCACTGTCGCGGGAGATGACCGCGCCGAAGGTGGCGCCGACGAACATGTCCTCGGGGTGGCCGCGGCGCACGGTGACACTGGTGGTGTCGGGATAACCCAGGTGCGCGAGGGCGGGAGTGGGGAGCAGCGCGAGCGAGGCCAGCGGCAGCGCGCGGCGGAGCGAAGACAGGAGTTTCATGGGAAGCCCTCCGTGGGCGGAACCCGCACGATAAACGTCCGGCGCGGAAGGGTATATCGAGGCGCGGGGTGAGAGGGGGCCGATATGTGTCTGGCGGCCCGCTCGTTCACCGGGCGTGCGCGAGGGCGGGGTACGGCCCGCCAGGGGCGAGGTATCGTGAGCGCTCCGAGCCACGAAAAGGAGAACGCTGACATGAGATGGACGCGTCGCGCCTGTGCGATCCTGGTCGCTGGAGTCCTGCCGTTGTCCGCTTGCAACAATGAGCGCGAGGAGCCGGAGCCGCCGGTCACCACCGACTCGTTGGGTGACTGGGAGGATACGGGCCGCTACGCGGCGTGTGCGTTGCACGACACCACGGCGATCGCCTGCGGAGACCGGGAGGGCTTCAACCTCTCCGGGTGCGATGCGGGCTCACTGGCGAGCCTGCCGGGGGACGGCATCTACACGATGGTGCACCGGAGTGACAACACGACGCCCGCCATCAGCGTGGGCTCCTTCCGGGTGTCGGCGGACGGGAGCCGGGACTTGTACCGGGGCGCGGCGCCGACGGAGCGGAAGGTGGACGCGAGCTCCTTCTTCCTGTCGAGCACGCGCCGGCAATCGTCGACGGTCACCCTGCGCAACTCGGTGGTGGGGTGCCGCGCCGAGGGCAACCGGCTGTATGGCTGTTACGTGAGCTGCCGCAACGGCAGGGTCAACGGCGCGGGCACGTTCCTGGCGGAGCGCTGGACGCGGCGCGCGGGCGAGGCGGAGGCCTCGGGGCTGGGGCTCCTCTCCGAGTCGTTCGTGGAGCAGGGCTTTCCGGTGGACATCTATGTCACCCAGGGCCACGCGTACGTGGTGTCCACTCCCGACGGAGTCGAGTCCGGAGGCCTCACGGTGTTCGACGTGAGCAACCCGGCGGCCCCGGTGCTCAAGGCGCGGATCAGCCAGCCCACTGACAACTATTGGAACGGGGTGTGGGCGAAGGGGAACGCGCTGTACGTGGCGAGCGCGAGCTCGGGGGTGGTGGTGTTCGACATCTCCAACCCGGCGAGCCCGCAGCTGCTCAAGAGCGTGCCCTCGGGACGTGGGAGGATCGACGTGCACACGGTGTTCGTGGAGGGGGAGCGGCTGTACGCGATGTCACCGAGCCCCTCGCCGCGGACGCTCATCTTCGACATCCAGCAGCCGCTGGAGCCGAGGTTGCTGGGCGAGTACGCGGAGCCGGGAGCGACGACGGATTCCAGGGTGGGCTTCCCGCATGACGCGCTGGCGTTCGAGGGGATGCTGTACATCAACCACTGGTCGGGCGGGTACCTGATGGTGGACGTGAGGGATCCGGAGAACCCGAAGAAGGTGGGCACGTACACGTACCCGTACGCGACGAGCCACGCGAACGCGGTGGGGAAGTTCGGCGACCGGCGCATCGCCTTCGAGGGCGGGGAGAGCTGGGGAGCGCACCTGCGGGTGCTGGACGTGACGGATCCGGCGCAGCCGAAGCGGCTGGGCGAGTACAAGCTGGAGGCGAACGCGTCCATCCACAACATGGTGCTGAAGGGCGAGCGGCTCTACATCGCGTACTACCATCACGGGGTGAGGGTTCTGGACGTCTCGGTGCCGGAGAGCCCGAAGGAAGTGGCGTACTACAACACCTTCCGCGAGACGGATCCGGGGCGGGGAGAGGGCTTCTACGAGGGGGCGATCGGCATGAGGGTGCCGGGAGACGGGTACGTGTACGTCATCGACACCTCGAGGGGCCTGATCATCTTCCCCGAGCCGTAATCACCCCATCACTCTCCCTCACCCCTCACGCCCAATCACCCCTCTCCCTTCGGGAGAGGGACGGGGTGAGAGTATCGAGCAGACCGTGGTCAGTCCTGAGCGATAAGCGGTTTGGGAGGGACACCGCTCAGGCGTGGAACCAGCGACTCCGCGGCCTCGTCGAGGAACGCGGTCAACCCGCTGTGAGTGCCGCGAGCGCGCAGGAGCACGAGGGACGCCTCGGTCCAGCAACGGACCTCACGATCGCGCTCGCCGGCTGTGAGGACTTCGAGCACGCGCTTGGGGCTCCGCTTGGCGTGCTCCTTCTTCGCATCGAGCCGGTGTGCCTCTTCACAGGGGTTGAATCCAAGCTCCTGGCGCATGTCGGCGAGGCGGGTTCGCTCGGCATCCGTTTCGGGCTCGAATCCGGCGAGCACCCAGGCCTCACGCATCGGATCGGGACAGCCGAGGACGATCACGAAGGGGACCAGGGGCCGGGCCTCGGTGCTGGCCTGGGCCAGTCCCATGCGTCTGACCGTTCCCTGGTCATCCATGTCCCAGACGAGGATGACTGCGTCGAGCTCCGTGCCGCTCAATGCGAGTTCGCGGGCCACGAAGAAGGCGGTGCGCCCCATGAGGGCGCCGGCTTCTCCCGGCTGCCCCGCGAAGTGTCCCTGGGGCCTACGTAGCTTGAGCCGGCTCGCATAGACCGACAGCTGGTGGAGGTCGAAATAGTTCCGGCCTTCACCATCGGGCACCCAAACCCGGAAGCCCTGGGCGGCTTCAGGCGGGCCCTCGAGAAGCTCCCGGACCCAATCGGGACCTTGCTCCCGCATTACGCGCTCGACCAGACCCTGGACGGTCTCGAAGTCGACGGGGGACTCACAGAAGACGAGGAGCTTCGCCATCTCATTTCTCCCCTACGACCCAACGCCACTCCGGGTCGAGACTCCAGAGCTGGCCTGCGGTGAGCACTCCGCGCATCTTCTCCGCCTGCGGATGCTCCGAGAGGCTTCGACATGCGACCGAGCCATCCTTGCGCGGGGCAAACACACGGACATCGGAAGGATCGAGCGCGTCGAGGATGTAGGGGGAATGCGTGGTGGCGATGAGCTGGACCTCCGGGAAGCTTTCGAGCAGGCGCTTCAGCTCGCCCATCAGATCCATCTGAGCCTGGGGATGGAGTGATTGATCGATGTCGTCGAGCAGCAGGAGACGTGGGCGGTTCGGGCTGCAGAGCGCAGTCAGGAGCGCGAGGCTGATGAGCGTGCCTTCGCTGGCGCCATGGGCTGGGACGTCGGGGGCACCATGGAAGTCGATGAAGACCTTGTTGCCGATCATATCCTCAAGGGCTGGATCGGAGCGGTTGGGCACCCTGACCCGCTTGACGCGAATCCGCTGAAGAACCGGGACGATCCCGCGAATCTCCGACTCGATCTGCTCGAAGACTTCTTCACGCTCGAGCTTCAGGGCCGCGAGAACGACCGCTGTGTTGCCTCCGTCCGCATCGAGGGCTGGGTTCTCCTCGGCGCTATAGGCGGCTGCGGCAATCCGGCGGGCGTCGAAATGGTAGAGCACTGCCGGGCTGACGAGGGGCCTGATCAATGGAGGGGGCAGCGTATTTACCTGGCCGGTGCTCTCTCCATACGACCAGTCGATCCGCATGGCTGGGGGCCGGCCAGGACCTGTTAGAGAGAGCCGTAAGGCGATCGACCACAGACGTTTATTGCCCAGTCCAAATACCGAGTTCTCCGTTCCCGTGGCGGTGAGGATGACCGGCCCATTCTCCGTCCGGCGCAGGAGATCCTGGGGGCTCATATCGCCGCGAAGGACATCGGCGGGCTCCTCGTTCATCAACCTGGCCATGAGGCTGAGCGCCTGGAGCACGCTGGTTTTTCCAGTGCCATTGGGGCCAACGAGCACGGTTAATCGTCCCAGCGGGACGGTGGTGTCGCGGTGGCCCTTGAAGCTCCGGAGTTGAATGGACGTGATCATCCAGGGGGTTCCTTCAGCCGTTCTTGGCGGGGCAACCTAGCAAGGCCACGCCGCAGGATGTGGAGCATAAGAAGAATATGCGGCTGCTTGTGCCGAGCGAGCCAACACCCCGCGTAGGGGCGCTCCTCTAGCGAAGGCAAACTCGTGGACAGGCTCACCGTGGGACATACGCTCGGCGCTCCTGGAAAATGGAGGCAGCGAGATGACCCCGAGCGACATCCCCACTCACCGAGCCGTGCGCACCCTCTTCGCCGCAGTGCTGTTGTCGGCCGCATCGTGCGCGCACCGCGCGTCCCCGGACGCGAGCGAGCCGCCCGCCCACACGAAACACGCCCACGGAGAGCACCACGGGGCGATGCCGCACCGTTTCGAGAACGCGGAGGAGTGGGCGAAGCGCTTCGAGGAGCCGGAGCGAGACGCGTGGCAGAAGCCGGACGAGGTGATGAAGGCCCTGACCCTACCGCCGGACGCGAAGGTGGCGGACATCGGAGCGGGGACGGGCTACTTCGCGGCGAGGCTGGCGCGGGCGGTGCCGCAGGGGCGGGTGTACGGCGTGGACATCGAGCCGGACATGGCGCGCTACCTGGGCGAGCGAGCGAAGCACGAGGGCCTGAACAACCTGGAAGCGGTGCTGGGCGAGCCGGGGGACGCGAAGCTGCCGGAGCCGGTGGACGTGGGGCTCATCGTGAACACGTACCATCACATTGGAGACCGGGTGGCCTACATGAGGCGGCTCGGGGAGAGGCTGAGGCCCGGGGGGCGGGTGGTGATCATCGACTTCCGGGTGGAGTCGCCGAAGGGGCCGCCACGGGAGCACAAGCTGTCGCCCGAGCAGGTTCGAGGGGAGCTGGAAGCGGCGGGCTACCAGCTGACGCAGACGCACGACTTCCTGCCGGACCAGTACTTCCTGGTGTTCCAACACGTGACCCCCTGACGTGGGCCTATGGCGCACCGCTGGTGAGCTGGAAGCCCGTGCGTCATATGTCCTTGGAGCAGGCGCTGGTGCAGGGGCTCGGCCTCTCGCATGTACACCCGGCCTTGTTCCGGGTCCTTCCATTGGTGCTTCTCCGGAATGTGCATGCGCTCGATTGGCAGCGGCTGCACGAGCTGGCACGTGGCGCATCGGTCGAGGCCGAGTTCGGGCTGCTGGTGGAACTCACCGCGCAAGCGATGGGACGGCCAGAGTTGATGCAAGGCGTGGCAACGTTGCGCCCACCCGCCGAGGGGACGCTGCGCTTCTTCCACGAGCCGCGCAGTGAGTTCGGCCGTGAGCTGGCCCGCCAGAGGACGCCGCCCGTTGCGAAACGCTGGGGCTTCTGGCTCGACATGAGCGAGGACAGCGTGCGGGCGCTGGTTCAAAAACACGGTGCGTGAGCACGACGCGACACTGTTGGAGCAATTCCTCCGGACCGTGGATGACGAGCTGGAGACGCCTCAGGAAATCATCATCATCGGTGGGGCGGCACTCAGCATCGCCTATCGCAACAGCTATGCGACTCGCGATATCGACCTTTGGAGCAATCCGTCCCCGGCCTTCTGGGCGGCGTGCCAGCGGGCACGAGCGCGGCTCCAGCTCGATGTGCCCGTCTCCCCTGCCGGAGTCGCGCAGGCCCCACTGGATTTCGAGAGCCGTCTCCTGCGAGTCGAGCACCTCGGGTTGAAGCAACTGACGGTCTGGGTTCCCGAGCGGCACGATCTCGCGTTGATGAAGACGGTGCGCGGAGCGGCGAATGACCTGGATGCCATCCGTGAGATGCACGAGGAGGTGCCCCTCGTGCTCGAGACACTCATTTCGGCGAGCCGGTGGCGCAGCAGGTCGCGGCGGGCCTTTGATGGGCCCGCCTCGTTACTGGCGTTTCGCCGTGATGACGACGTAGCCCATGCAGCGCTTCGCGGTCTCGGCGATGCGGGCCCATTGGCCCTGGATGGCGGCGAGGAACTCGTCGCTGTACGCCCGCCGCACCTCCGCCTCCTTCGCCCGGATGGCAGTGGCCAACGCGTCGAACGTCTGCATCACGTTCGCGGTCACGTCCAGGACCTGCTCGACCTCGAAGCCCATGTCGCGGATGAGATACGGGTAGTCCTCGGCGGTGATGATGCTCCGGGCGACGAACGCGTTCTGGAGGAAGGACCGCTCCTCCGGCGTCGCCTTTTCCGAGAGGACGATGTCCGCCACGAGCAGCCGTCCGCCCGGGTGGAGGACTCGCGCCACCTCGCGCAGCACCCTGGCTTGATCGGGCATGTGGAAGAGAGACTCCAGCGCCCACGCCGCATCGAAGGACCCGGCAGCGAAGGGCAGCGCCACGGCGTCGCCGCAGTGGAACGTCGTCTGCCCGCTCATCTCATGGAGGCTCGCCCACCGCTCGGCCTGCGCGGCCTGCCGCGGACTGATGGTGATTCCCTCCACCCTGCATCCGGTGCTCTGGGCCAGCCGCGTCGCCGGCTCCCCCAGGCCACAGCCGACGTCGAGCACGTGGTGGCCCTTCTGGCTCCCCAGCAGCTTGATCATCACCTCGGTGAAGCGCTGCTGGGCCTCGCCAAAGGAACCGCCGGTCTCACCGGGGGGCCAGTAGCCGAAGTGCAGACTCCTGCTGGCGATGATCTCGTAGAACGGCGTGATGTAGTCGTAATGCCGCGCCACGGCTTCCGGTGTCGCTTTGCTTTCCGCAGTCATGGTGCTCGACGAATAGGGGGGCCCCCACAGCATACGCCCGAAGCCCCGGGAGGTCGCGGGGGCCTTCGTTGCATCCTCCGTTGCCTTACATCGAGATGGGATGGGTGCGCAGCCACTCCTGGGCCCGATGGATACGCTCGGCCGCCGCGGGCAGGTTCATGTCCTCCATCAGCTTGCGGTAGGGCTCCAGGTCCTCCGCCGTCCACCGCGTCTTCGCCTCCAGGTCCGCCCTCACCACCTGCTCCTCCGCCGAGCGCGCCTGCGGCTCGCTGTACGAGGTGAGGATCGCCGCCAGAGTCATCCGCACCGGCTCCGCCTCGAAGGCCACCGCCGCATCCGAGAAGAAGGCGCGCATCGTCTCGTCCAACGCCGTGTCCTTCGCCCGCGCCCTCAGCCGCTCCAGCATCCCCGGCAGCATCTCCCGGTCCGAGTCCAACGCCGCCCTCACCGCTCCCAGGAACGCGGTCACCGCCGCGCTCCGGGCCTTCGCGTCCATGCCCGGCACCTTCAGCGCGTTGAGCGGCTCCCACAGCACGCTGGTGAGCCACACCTGCTCCTCGGGCGTGAAGACAGACGGCGTCATGCTCTGGCGCATCGCCGTCTCCACCCGCGCCGAGCGGTCCTTCGCCTCCTGGGTGATGCGCGCGGCCAGCTGCGGATCCGACTCCACGTACTTCACCAGTGGATCCATCTCGCCCTCGCCCGCCTTGCGCAGCACCTCGCGCGCCTCGTCCGAGAGGTCCGCGTGCTCGGCGAGCGTCTCCAGCTTCGAGGCCAGCTCCTGGCCGTGCCGCGCGCCCCACTCGCGGAACTGCACGCCGAACACCACGTCCAGCACGGGCCGGTCCTCGGGCTGGAAGCTGCCGCTCTTCGGCGTGGTGGCCAGCAGCGCCCCCAGGCACAGCGCCTGCCGGTCCTCCGAGGACAGTCCCGCCGTCGTGGCCCGCATCAGCAGCGTGGTCCGTAGCTTCTCCAGGAACGCCTTCGTCCCCAGCTCGCGCACCGTGCCCAGCCGCAGCGAGTTGCGCGCCTGGGCCGGGTCCCTCGCCACGGCGTCCTCCAGACGCTCCAGCTCGTGGGACACGTGCTTGTTGAAGGCCTCGGCGTCGAAGCGCAGGCCCGGGCCGGGGCCCCACTGCGTCAGCAGCTCGCCCAGATGATCCAACGTCGTGGACACGCGCGACATGTCCCCGCCCCCCAGCATGTCCAGCGCCGCCTGCAAATCACCGGCGAGCGGGTGCGCGGCGGGCTTGGGCGCGGCGGCCGCCTCCTGCGCCCGGTCCTCGGCGGCATGGCAGGCCTTGTATTTCTTGCCACTCCCGCAGGGGCAGGGGTCGTTGCGTCCGGGCTTCTCGCGGCTCATGTCCTCACACCTCTCGAAGTAGAAACGACGGGGCCCGGCACACAGTAGTGCCGGGCCCCGTCTTCACCCAGGTGTCCTCCCTAGCAGGGCGAATGCGTCAGGGCGAGTAACCAAGCGTGAGGCCCAGCACGTGGGCCGAGCCCCGGTAGGTGCCCGGCAGCGGCGTGAAGGTGCTCCGGTTCTCCATCAGGGAGACGAACTGGTAGCCCGCGTCCACCCGGAAGGCGGAGAAGGCATAGCCCGCGCCCAGGGAGACCCGGATGCGGTCCGCGTCCGGCAGGTCCGGCGCGAGCGTCTCCGCGGGGGAGGGCGTCGGGTCGTAGACGAAGCCCGCGCGCACCGCCAGCGCGTCCGTCACCTTGTACTCACCGCCCACGTGGAAGTTCCACCGGTCCTCCCACCGCTTGATGGAGGGCTGGTTGAACTCGGGATTGGTCTGGAACTCGAAGAGGAGCTGCTGGACGCTGGACCACTGCACCCAGTTGACGTCGGCGGCCAGCGTCAGCTTCTGCAGCGGGGTGAAGGACACGCCCAGCCCCAGCGAGGCCGGCAGCTCGACATCCAGCCGGACGTCCTGGTCCTGGAACGCCGGGGCCACCGGAGCCGGGAAGTCCGAGAAGTCCGCGTCGCCCTCGAGGAACATCAGCACCCGGCTGCGGAAGTGGGCGCCGAGCGTCAACATCCCCGGCAACACGTCCGCCTGGAGGCCCACGTTGTAGCCCAGGCCCCAGGTGCTGGTGGACAGCGCCAGCTCGCCCGTGGCCCCGGCGGCGGGGGACGGCGGGGGCACGACGATCTGCCGGCGCGCATCGAGCGAGCCGTACACCGCCTGGAAGCCCACGCCGAGCCGCAGCCACGGCATGGGCGCGAACGCCACCGTGGGGTTGATGTCGAAGGTGGCCACCTGCGACTCCCGGGCGATCTGCCGTCCCACGAAGTCCTCCGGCCACATGCTGTTGGCTCCAAAGGGCGTGAAGACACCCACGCCCGCCGCCAACTGGTCGGTGATTTTGTAGACGACGTAGCCGTGCGGCGGGGGCGACGAGGGATCCTGCGTCTGCTCGGTGCCCGTCGCATCGGCGGTGAAGCCCAGGTGCCCGAGGATGAGCGAGTCACCGAGCTGGATGTCCAGCGTCCTCACCCCGAGGATGCCCGCTGGGTTGTAGTAGATGGACGAGGCATCCTTGCTGCTCGCCACGCCCGTCGAGCCCATACCGGTGGCCCGGCCGCCCTGCGTGTCGATGGCGATGCCGGCTGCCTGGCTGGCTCCCGCTGCGAGCAGTGTCACGACCGTGAGTGTCTTCTTCATACGCGAGTCCTTCTTCGCGACGACCGACTGCGTTTGGCTTTGGTGGGGTAAGGTTGAGTCGTACTCCGAGTGTGACATCCCCGTCCCGCGGTCCAGTGCGCGTGCGTTGCCGGACAGAGTGGGGCGCCTGCTCGCGCCTTCGCGTCGGGTGGAAGACGGACGATGCGGGGGGGACGCTTCCCGGGTATAGGTTGGACCCATGAAACGACTGCTCAGTGCGATGACCCTCATGGCGGCCGTGGGCGTGGCCCAGGCCCAGGCTCCGCAGGCTCCCGCGGCCCCGCCAGCGCAGCAGGCCCCTCCAGGTGCTCCCGAGGCAGGCGGGCTCACCTGGACGTCCCCCTCCGGCTGGGAGACGCAGGGCGCGCGGCCCATGCGCGTGGCCACCTACCGCATCGCTCCCGCCAAGGGCGACACCGACTCCGCCGAGCTGGCCATCTTCTACTTCGGCCCCGGCCAGGGCGGCGCGGTGGACGCCAACGTGAAGCGCTGGCTGGGCCAGTTCCAGAAGACCGATGGCACCCCCATCACCGACAAGGACGCGCGCTCCAAGAAGGAGACGCTCAACGGCCTCGCCATCAGCACGGTGGACGTCAAGGGCACCTACACCGGCGGCGGCCCCATGATGGGCCCCTCCACCCCCAAGCCCGGCTACCGCCTGCTGGGCGCCATCGTCGAGGGCCCCGAGGGCCCCCTCTTCTTCAAGCTCACCGGCCCCGAGCGCACCGTCGCCAGCGCCGAGAAGAACTTCCGCAAGCTGCTCGAGTCGGTGAAGGAGAAGTAGGAAAAAGTTTCCCCACTCGGCCGCTGAATGGCTGAGAGGCATTGCGGCCCTCCCCCCACATTTGGAGGGCCGCGTCCATCCGGTGCCACCCTTGAACGTCGGGAGTGCGACGCACGCCTGGCTCGGGTTTTATGGGATTCAACAGGCAACCGGGTTCTGTCTGCACGGCGGGGAAGGCGGACACACGTTTGTTGTGAGCCGGGACGTGTGCGCTCCGACCCATCACCTTGCACCCCACGAGTGGCCACGTCACCAGGGCTCCTCCTCCCTGGATAGGGGAGGTGCACCCTCATCCCCTTGCTTCGGATGGAATCATGAGAAGTCGCTTCCTGACCCTGATGATGCTGGCCGCGCTCTCGGCCGCGTGCAGCCAGCAGCGGCAGCCCCCCGCCACCGAAGAGGTGGACCAGAAGGTCCTCGCCGAGGACTCGCGCGAGATGGCGCGGCGTTACTCGCAATGGCAGGCGTCCCTGCGCGCGCAGGCGCTCCGCAGCGGCGACAACGAGAAGATGCCCCTCGATTTGGGCGATGAGGTGCACTACCGCTTCGTGATGAACCGGCTCAGGGCCACGGGGCTCACCGCCCTGAATGCCCCCCGGCTCTTCCTGCGCCTGGAGGAGCTCCACCGTCGGCTGCCCCTGCCCCAGCGGCCCCTGGAGGCGCCCACCGGGGTGCTCCGCGCCGCGGGGGCGGCCTCCACGGATGGCTCGTGGTGTGGGCACATGATTCCGCTCGGCCTCATCGGCAGTGATGCCACCCGCGTGCGCTTCAGTGGCACGGCCGTCACCTCCTGCTTCGGCGGCTCGGACTACGGCTACGTGGACGTCAGTGCCTTCATCACGGACGACGACCAGTCGTCCTTCGAGCTCCTCGCCAAGGAGTCCCACGAGGAGTACGCCGGCAAGGTGCTGGAGACGGCGCCCATCTCCGTCTCCGTGGCGCGGCAGTATGACCGGGAGCTGCTGGTGGACTCCCTGGCCATGGCCTTCAACGAGACGACGGGCGAGGAGCAGCTCACCTATACGTCGGTGTCCACCACGCTGCACCCGGCCCTGGGGGCGGCGGAGGGGGACCTGATGCTCGAGCACCCGAAGGATCTGCTCGAGGACTCGCCCGACAAGGCCATCCGCCTGTGCCTGGAGCGCGGGGCCACCGGCGGCTACCTGGATTGTGATTACGGCCTGGTGCGCGCCGAGCCGGATGGGACGTGGACGCCCTTCCCGGCCTCGGGTGCCACGGGCATCGCCGCGGTGGACGTGGCCGCCCTGAAGGCCTCCACGCGCAGCGGCACGCCGGTGTGGACGCCGGACCCGGGCTCGTACTGGGAGCCCGCGGTGAAGCCGGTGGATTCGACGCGCTTCCAGATTCCCATTCGCGGCCGGGTCGTGCCCCACGTCCTCGACGGATGCACGGTGACGAAGGTGACGAGCAAGGTGGCGGCCATCCTGATGGATGCCGGCGGCTGGTGTGAGGCGGGCACGGCGCCCGACACCCTGGTGGGTAAGGGCCAGCTGCCCTGGTCGACGCCCACGGTGCCCGGGGAGTACCCCTTCAATGGCATCCTGGATTTCGGCACGGGCAACTGCCTGACGCACGCGCAGAACGCCCGGCTGGAAATCTGGGTCTACACGGAGGGCACGTGCCCGGACCCGTACGGCGGCGAGCCCGAGCCCTTCCGCTGCCCCTCGCGCAAGGTGGTGAAGCCGGTGGACTTCAAGCGGGGCTGCCTCGCGGAGGGCACGCGGGTGACGAGGGCGGACGGCAAGAGCGTGCCGGTGGAGCAGGTGAAGGTGGGCGAGAAGCTGCTGACGCAGGGACGGGGGCTGACGGTGACGTCCGTGACGCGGGGCGGGGAGAGCAACCCGCTGGTGAAGCTGCGCGACGAGCAGGGCCGCGAGGTGCGGGTGACGGAGACGCACCCCATGGTGACGCTGGCGCGCGGCGTGGTGCAGGCCGGCGAGCTGAAGGTGGGCGACGCCGTGCTGACGCGCACCGGGGCCCGGAAGCTGGTGGCGGTGGAGCGCGTCCCCTACGGCGGGCTCGTCTACAACTTCGCGCTGGGCACCCCGGAGGAGCTGGCCGGCCTGGGGCCCGAGGCGCGCACGCTGTACGCCGACGGCTTCCTCGTGGGTGACAGCCAGATGCAGGAGGAGTTGGAGAAGGCCCGGCGCGTGGACTCGCGGGCCGTGCTGGCCCGGCTGAACGGCGCCTGGCACCAGGACTTCCAGCTGGCCAAGGCCCGGCAGTACCCGCGCGCGCGCCGGTAGGCCCGCCGCCAAAGCCTCGACGTCCCCGAGGGGCCGTCCCGGATACACCGGGGCGGCCCTTCTGCTTTTCCCCCGGCCCCGCGGTCCCGGGTGGAATCACACCTCCCCCCACCTTTCTACAGGCCCGAAGGTAAGGAAAACCTTTTCCCCATCCTTTCTACATGGGAAAGGCTTTACCCAATCCTTTCTACCGCTTTCTACAAAGACATCATGAAAGGCTTTCCGCTTTTTCCTCTCATGAATGGGGGATGCGGGCCAGGGCATCCGCTCGGCTGGCAGCGCGCCCTTCCCTGAGGAAGCAAATCATTGTTCGCTGTTCACGGGGGTTCCCTGAAGGGTGTCTGTGTTTTGACAAGGAAGGAAAGGCGTTTCTCCTGCCGTCTTCCCATTCCGCGAGGCATCCCCAGTTTCCGGTTGTCGTTTTCATCCCCTGAGGTCAAGCTCCATGAAACTGTCGTCGAAAGCCTCGTCTCGGATGCTCGCGCGTGCCGTTCCTTCCCTGCTGGGCCTGGCGCTGCTCGGCAGTGGTTGCAGCCAGCAGAAGATGCCCGCGCAGCAGGTCGACAAGCAGGCCCTGATGGCCGACTCGCTCTACATGGCCCGGCTCTACGCGGGCTGGGAGAAGCAGGTGGCGTCGCAGGGCCACGGGCGGGACGGCCAGGGCTCGCAGATGGAGATCGACCTCGGCGATGACGCCCAGTACCGCTTCGTGACGAACCGCCTCCAGGCCGCTGGCAGCACGCCGGAGAACTCGCCGCAGCTCTTCCGCAAGCTGGAGAAGCTCCACAAGGACAAGAAGAGTGGCACCCCTGGCCCGAAGGCCCGCAAGGACCGGATCACCTCGGCCACCACCGGTGGGGCGGAGGCCAACTCGTGGTGTGGCCATTTGCTGCCGCTCACCGAGGTGGCCAGCTCCAACAGCACCGTGGCGAGGTTCCACGTCTCCGGCCTCGTCACCTGCTTCGACGGTTCCGATTACTCCTATACCGACGTCACCGCCTACGCCAGCAACCGCGAGCGCACGGAGTTCCGGGTGCTCGGCACCGAGTCCATCGAGGAGTACGCCAGCTCCGTTCTCGAGACTCCGCTGCTTCCGCTCGCCCTGACGGTGAACCCTGACGAGCAACTCATCGCCGACTCGATGTCCATGGCCTTCGATGAGGAGACCGGCGAGTCGCACCTGTCCTATACGGTGGCCGAGTCGTCGCTCGTCTCCCTGGACGGGCAGACCAACACCATCACGGTCGCTTACCCGACGGAGTTGATTGGCAGTCACTTCCGGGACAATCCCATCCGCACCTGTCTGGAGCGCGGTGCCGTGGCGGGCTACCTGGATTGTGATTTCGCCTCGGGGAGCAAGGACCCCAGCACGGGGCTCTTCAAGCCCTTCGCCAAGCCCTACACCGGTATTGGCGCGGCAGATCCCGAGTCGAGCCGTACCACGTGGGTTCACAACCGCGCCGCCTACTGGGAGCCCACCAGCGGGGCCTATGACATCAACCGCCTCTACCTGCCCACTCGCGGAATGTACAAGGTCACCCTGCCGTCCGACTGCTCCCTCGACGCCCTCACCAGCGACGCGAGTCTCATCCTCCTGGAGAGCGGCGGCCGCTGCCTCGCGGGCAGGGTGCCCGGAACCTCCGTGCTCAACGGGAGCCTGCCCTTCAAGGCGCCGTACCTCAGCGACCATGACCGGACGCTGCTCCATGCCCCCTTCGACGGTCTGGTGGACTTCGGCAAGGACTGCCTGGATCAGTTCCAGAACGTGCGTCTCATGATGCGGACCACCATGCGGGCGACTTGTGTGGACTACGCTACAGGCACCACCCGGCCCCTCATCCGCTCGCGCTTCCATCCCATCTCCAACCTCGACTGGCGCAACGCCTGCCTCGCCGAGGGCACCCGCGTGACGAAGGCCGATGGCTCCCAGGTGCCCGTGGAGCAGGTGAAGGTGGGCGACAAGCTGCTGGCCAATGGCCAGGGCCAGGCCCTGACGGTGACCACCGTGTCGCGCGGCGGTGAGCGCAAGCCCATCGTGAAGCTGCGGGATGCGCTGGGTGGCGAGGTGATGGTGACCCAGACGCACCCGATGGTGACCGCCACCCGCGGCGTGGTGCAGGCCGGCGAGCTGAAGGTGGGGGATTCCCTGCTGACCCGGAACGGCGCGGCGAAGCTCGTGGGTGTGGAGCGCGTGCCCTTCTCCGGCGAGGTGTTCAACTTCGCCCTCGGTACTCCGGAGGAGCTCGCCGTCGCCGCTCCCGAGTCCAATACGCTGTACGCCAACGGGTACCTCGTCGGCGACAGCCACATGCAGACCACCCTGGAGAAGCAGCGCACCCTGGACTCGCGTGAGGTGCTCTCCCGCCTCAACAGCGCCTGGCACCAGGACTTCCTCCTGCACCAGGCCCGCGGCAAGAGCGCTCGCCGGTAGTCAGGTTGAGTTGAGGGACTGATGCACCGAGGGCCGTCCGGGGTTTCCCGGGCGGCCCTTCGTGTTGCGCTCGAGAGGTGTTCTGGAGTGGTGTTCTGGAGTGGTGTCTCAGCGGCGCAACCCGGGGTCCAGTCACCCTCACCCCGTCCCTCTCCCGGAGGGAGAGGGGAGTGGGCTC
>DASQMW010000029.1:0-15270 GCA_035645295.1 Archangium sp. | reverse complement strand
CCTGACCCTCTCCCGAGGGGAGAGGGACTTGTGGGCACATCTCTGAAGGGGATTAGAAGTCCAGGCCGAGTGTGGTGCTGAAGGCCAGCACCGCGGGCAGGGCGCGGTTGATGGGCTCGCCCTCCGCGTTGGTGCGGGTCGTCGCGATGAAGCCCTGGTTGCTCAGCGACACCTCGGCGCCGAGCTGCAGCGCACCGCCGATGAAGCGCACGCCCCCGTAGAGGCGGCTGTTGATGTTCTCCCCCAGCTTCACCTCCTGGTACACGCCGGTGTTGTCCAGGCCGGCATAGGGGTTTGCGGGGTTGAGCGTGTCGCCGCGCGTGCGGCTCTGGTTGAAGTCGAGCGTGTCCGTGCTGGCCGCCACGCCCACCAGGTCCAGGCCGCCGTAGGGGGTGAGCGTCACCATGCCCCCGAGCGGGAACTGCTTGCCCACGCCGAAGTCGAGGCCGCCCGCCGTCAGGTCGAAGTCCTTGTTGCCCATCAGCCGCGTCACGTGGAGGCGCACGGCGATGTCCGGCAGCCAGGTGAAGCCCTCGTTGACGGCCCACTTCAGCTCGCCGGTGGTGGCGAACATGCTGCTGCGGTCGATCCACCCCACGCGCGCGCCCAGCTCGAAGGAGAAGGGCAGGCCCTTGCGCACGTGCACCGAGGGGATCAGCAGCGGATTCGTCGGCGTCCCCTCCGTGGGGAGCGTCGTCTGGCCGTCCTCGCGGCCCGGCGTGGGCAGGCCGATGACGCTCAGCTCCGCGTTGAGCGAGAAGCCCGCGTGCCCCAGCGTCTCCGGGGGCATGAGGTTCGCCGACGTCATCACCGCGGCGAAGGTACGGGCGAAGGCGCGGAAGTCCGTGTTGGCCTCCGGGTCTGTTGCCGGATTGCCGAGATCCGTGACTCTGAAGTCGTTGCGATCCGCGTACGCGGCGGAGCCGCACACCAGTACCGCGAGGGCCATCCCACGGCTGAACGTCCGCATCCTCAGTACCGCCTCCCGGGCACGCGTCCTGCGACGGCGCCAATCGGAGCGACGCTAGCGTGCGTGCGAGGAGAGCGTCAATAAAACGGGCGGCTTCCGAAGGGGCGGGAGCGCCCCAGCGAAAGCCGCCCGAAAGGACGACGATCAGCCCGGCTACTGCTTACGGCGTGGCCGACTTGGCCGGCTTGGTGGCCGAGGCCGGCGTCACCTTCTGGGCCACCTCGGCCGGACGGCGCCGGATGACCAGGGTGCGGCGGCTGGCGAAGTCGGTGCTCTCGCGGGCCACCACCAGCACGCTGTTGTTGCCCTCCTTGAGGGAGAACTCGGTGCTGAACTGCAGCTTCTGCGGCTCGCCCGCCTTGGCCTTGGTGTCCACGCCCTGGAAGTAGACCTTCTGGTCGTTCACCAGGACGTACATGTCCAGCAGGCCCTGGGCATCGTCCACCTCACCGGAGAGGGTGTACTTCTCGCCGTTGGCGACCAGGCCACCCTGGGCCAGGTCCACGTCGAGCTTGATCTCCGGCGGCGAGCGGCGCGCCACGTACGTCAGCCCCTGGGGCGCCGTGGCCTTGCCCTTCGTGTCGCGGGCGGCCTCGGTGCTCACGAAGGCGAAGCGGTCCTTGTCCAGCTCCACCCGGTAGAAGCCCTTGGTGACGCCGTCGGTGTTGAGCACCGCCGGGCGCGAGAGCCTCGCCACCACCGGGGCGCCGGCCTCGGGAGAAGCCCGCAGCTCGGCCTTTTCCGCCACCTTCACCAGGCCCTTCTTCGGCTCGAACTTCGCCACCGCGCCCTCCGACACGGGCAGCTCCAGCTTCTCCATGGCGAACTCCTCAAGGGGCTCGTCCACGATGGCCAGCCGCAGCGGGAAGGTCTTGCCGTCGTAGCCCTTCTTCACCGTGAGCTGGAAGCGCGCCGTCTTCGTCTCGCCCGGGGCCAGCTCGCCAATCTTGAAGCGGCCCTTCTCGATGAAGATGTCCGGGTCACCCAGGTTCTTGATCTGCGCGAACGAGTCGAGCGCCTTGCCCTTGCCGGTGTTCGTCACGTCCATCACCAGGGTGATCTCCTCGCCGCGCTGGGCCTGGCCATCGCGGTTGCAGGACTCGCACTGGTCGATGACCTGCCAGTTGAAGGCGAAGGCGGGACGCGGCAGCTCGGCGAAGTTCAGCTCGCTGGTGAGCGTGGTGGGCAGGGCCCCGTTGTCGTCGAAGAACTTCACCTTCACCTCGTCACGGCGGGAGGTGAGGTCCTTGGGCAGCTTCACCTTCACCTTCCAGGTCTTCTTCTCCCCCGGGGCGAGGCTGCCGATGAGGAACTCGCGGCGATCCAGGTAGTAGTTGTCGCTCTCCGTCCAGGCGCGCACGCGCTTGAGCGGCTCGGCACCCTTGTTCTCGGCGGTGAGCGTCAGGTCGAACGTCTCGCCCGCGGCGATGCGCTGCTCGGCGGCCGGGGTGAAGGTGGCGGCGAGCTTCACGTCCTTGGGCGTGGCGCCCGTGCTCCAGTCCACGTTGAGGGCCTGGATGGCGGAGTTGATGCGCTGCTCCTCCTCGGTGCGCTTCTTCTCCACGAAGTCCTTGCCCTTCTGCAGCATCTGGCGCCGGTCGGCGTAGGGCATCTGCAGGACGTAGTCGCGGGCGAACTGCACCTCGAAGTCCTCCTTCACCTCGTCCTGGCTCTCGGCGTCCATCTGGTCGTCGAGCTCCTCGCCGGTGCTCACCGAGTCGATGTCCAGCAGCGGGTTGGCGCCCGTACCGTGCTTGGCGGCGGCCTCGGGATTCTTGGCGGCCTCCTCCTGCTTCTTGGCGATGGCCTGCTGCTGCTTCTCGTCCAGCTTGAGGTACTTCACCGTCTCGAGCGGCTTCTCGCGGCCCAGCACGTCCTCGCGCTTCTTGGCCACCGAGTCCGAGTTGGGGTTGCCGAAGTGCTGATCCAGGTCCGCCTCGCCAATCGTCTTGCGCGGGGCGAACACCAGCACGCGCTCGTCCGTGACGGCCGAGGGCACCAGCTCGATGTCCGGGACGATGCCCACTTCCTGGATGGAGACGTCACCGGGGGTGAGGTACTTGGCGATGGTCAGCTTCAGGGCGCTGTCGTCCGGGAAGTCATAGAGCACCTGCACGCTGCCCTTGCCGAACGTCTGGCGGCCGATGATGACGGCGCGGTTGAGGTTCTTGAGCGCGCCGGCGACGATCTCCGAGGCCGAGGCGCTGCCCGCGTTCACCAGCACGGCGACGGGGTAGGTGTCCTCCCCCTCGTCCGGACGGGCGCGCTTCTCCTCGCGCAGCTTGTCGGAGAGGCCCACCGTCGAGACGATGGTGCCGTTGGAGAGGAACGTGTCGGACACCTGGATGGCCTGCTCCAGCAGACCGCCCGGGTTGCCGCGCATGTCGAGCACCACGCCCTTGAGGCCTCCCTTGGCCTCGGCCTGCCGGCGCATCTCGCTGAGCGCCGCCTGCAGGTCGCGCGTGGTGTTGCCCTGGAAGTTCTTCAGGCGCACGTAGCCCACGTTGCCGGCCAGCAGCTTGTGCTGGACGCTCTCGATCGAGATCATCGCGCGGTTGAGCGTCATGGGGCGCGGCTTCTCCCAGCCCTTGCGCTCCACGGTGATGCCCACGCGGCTGTCCACCGGGCCGCGCAGCTTGGACACGGCCTCGTTGAGGTCCATGTTGACCGTGGACTCCTCGCCAATCTTCTTGATCTGATCATCCTTCTGGATGCCCGCGCGTGCCGCCGGCGTCTTGGGCAGCACCTTCACCACGGTGAGGTTGCCCTCGCGCATCTGGATGACGAAGCCCAGGCCGCCGAACTCGCCCTTGGTGGAGAGCTTCATCTCCCGGTACACCTCGGGACGCAGCAGCACCGAGTGCGGATCCAGCGTGGAGAGCATCCCGTTGACGGCCGCGTACTCGATGTCGCGGGTGTCATCCATGGGACGCATGTTCTTGTTCACGAAGTCGAAGACGTCCTTGAGCGTGAAGGACATCTTCCACAGCGAGTCGACGTGGCTGATGTCGAAGTCGCGCGGCTTGCCGTTGACGGTGACGTGCAGCTTGCCCGTCTCGGCGTTGCCGTCCACGAGCACGTCCGGGACGCTCTTCTCCACGTACTCCAGCGCGGAGATCATCATCTCCTTGGGCTTCACGCGCTTGGGGTCGACGTAGTTGTCCTTCACATAGAGGATGACCTTGGTGAAGACGCGAAGGGAGGAGAGGTCGTGCGTCGGGCCTCCCTTCTCACCGGCGATGCGGCTGGAGTCCGAGCCCGCCTGGCCGGCCTCCGCCACGCCGAGTGTCAGCGGCAGAGGGGCCCGGTCGTTGCCCACGAGGGCCCAGGCGCCAAGAAGAACGGCGACGGCGGTGATCCGGCGAAAGAGTCGCGGCATGGTTCATCCAGGGTGGGGCCCGTGGGCCCCAGGGGTGATGCGTGAAAAGCCCAACGAATCCGAGCAGTTGGCGTGAGGAGCGAGTGCCGGGAGCAACCAGGCAAGCCTAATCATGGCCCCTTGGTGCTTCAAGCCGACGCCTTCCCGCAGCGTTCGATAACGCCACGATCGTGCGCCGCGTTCCCGAATCGAGGCCACCAGGGGAGACAACCGGCCTCCAGGATTATTTCCCGAGGGGGCCGGACGAGGGGGGAGGAGGCACGTTGCCCACGGCGAGCAGCCCCCGGTAGAGCAGGGTGCCGCCCACGACGGCCACCGGGAGGAAGAAGCTGTTGAGGAGCGGAACCCAGAGCAGGACGTAGACGCCCGCGCCGAAGCCCAGGCAGAGGAGCCAGCGCTGGCGCATCACCCGGCGCACCTCGGCGAAGCGGTACTGGTGGCGCGTCATGGGCGCGGCCAGGTGTTCGCCCGCCAGCCAGAGCACCGTCCACAGGGTGCCCAGCACCGTCCAGGCCGTGTTGCCCACCACCGGTATCAGGTTGAGCGGGAAGATCACTGCCAGTCCCAGCAGCAGCAGGAGGACGCGCGCCACGGTGTGCCCCAGGCTGGTGGCCAACCCTTGGACGAAGGAGCCCCACCGGAAGGGGGGGGAGGTGTAGCCGCCGCACTGGGCCTCGGTGATCTCGGACAGGGGGTCCTGCAGGGGCGCCAGCACCACGGGCACCACCACGTTGGCTCCCACCACCAGCAGTACGAGGAACATCAACACCAGGACGAGGTACCAGAAGACGCGGCCGTACCAGGGCTCGGGCCGGGTCCACAGCCACCCCAGCAGGCCCGGCGCATACATCCAGAGCAGGACGAAGAGGGCTCCCAGGGCCACCAGGGTGACGGCCGCGCACAAGGCGGAGAGCCGCCTCAGCGCGGGGGTGCGGAAGATGAGGTGTCCGGCCCGGAAGATGAGGCCGAGCCCCTGGAACACGTCCGCCGGACCAGCCCGGGCGGAGAAGGTGGGCACCGGTGAGGGGTGGGTCATTGTCGGCACGATGCGCAAATGACGGCGGCGGGGTCAACGATCGTTATATAGGGCCGCCATGTCTCTCGATCTCCAGCGCGATTCCTCCCAGCCCATCACCTCCGCCGACCAGTTGTTGGCGGGCTTCCGTTCCGCTGAGAAGCCTCCCGCGCAGCACCTGCTGGGGCTCGAGCACGAGAAATTCATCTACCCCGTCCAGTCCGCGCGGCCCGTGCCGTACGAGGGGCCCTCGGGCATTGGCGCGCTGCTGGAGCGGCTGGCGCCCAACGGCTACACCCCCTTCCGGGAGACGCCGTCCTCCCCCACCATCGCCCTGCAGAAGGGCATGCTCACCATCTCCCTGGAGCCCGGCGGGCAGCTGGAGCTGTCCGGCTCGCCCCTGCGCACCGCGCGCGAGGCCCACGCGGAGAACCTCGCCCACCTGGCCGAGGTGAAGGCCGCCGCGGGGGCGCTTGGGCTGCGCCTGGTGGCCCTGGGCTACCGGCCCTTCTCCACCCCGGCCGACATGCCGTGGATGCCCAAGTCGCGCTACGTCGCCATGCGCCAGACCCTGCCCGAGCGCGGCCGGCTGGCGCACAACATGATGTTGATGACGTCCACCGGCCAGGTGTCGCTCGACTGGGAGAGCGAGGCCGATTGCGTGCGCAAGACGGTGTTGACGGCGCGTCTGGCCCCGCTGATGGTGGCCCTCTACGCCAACAGCCCCATCGTGGATGGCAAGCCCTCGGGCTACCTGTCCTTCCGCAACCGCGTCTGGGACGAGGTGGACCCCACGCGCTGCGGCTACCTGCGCTCCTTCTTCGACGGCTCCTTCTCCTACCGCGCCTACCTGGACTGGGCCCTGGACGCCCCCATCCTCTTCCTGCGCCGGCGCGGCGAGTACCTCCGCCCGAAGATGACCTTCCGCCAGTTCATGAAGGAGGGCTTCGAGGGCGCGCCCGCCGACATGTCCGACTGGACCGACCATCTCTCCACGCTCTTCCCCGAGGTGCGGCTGAAGAGGGTGATGGAGGTGCGCGGCGCGGATTGCGGTTCGGCCGCGATGACGGGCGCGCTCCCGGCGCTGTGGCGGGGACTGCTGTACGGCCCGGGCGCCATGGACGAGGCCGAGAAGCTGCTGCCCCATCTCTCCTACGAGGAGCATCTGGCCTTTCACGACACCGCGCGCCGGCAGGGCCTGGCCGGGCGGCTCGGCACCCAGGAACTTCACCGGCTGGCGGGGGAGATGGTGGCCATCGCCCGCCGCGGCCTGGAGCGCCTGGACCGCGAGGACGTCCCCCTGCTCGAGCCGCTTACCGAGGTGGCCGCTTCCGGGCGCTCGCCCGGGCAGGCGGTGCTCGAGGCCTGGGAGAAGAATCCCAGCCCCGAGGCGCTGCTCGACCGCGCCACGCTCTAGGGAAGGGTTCCAGGGACCGCTGCCGGCGGCCCCAGGCGGAGTGGATCCCACACGTACTCCTCGGTGGGGATCAACTTCATGTTCGTCAGCCCATGGCGCGCGACGAACCCGGCGAAGCGCTCGGAGACGAGGATGTCCCCCTGGAGACCCCGGGGGCGGAACACGTCCTCGCCCTGCCAGGTGCCCGGCTCCAGGGTGAAGCCGTGAATGGAGTCCAGTCCGCTGTAGCGGCATTCCGGACAGGTCACGGGCTCGACGCGGCGAATCCGGCTGTGCGCCTCATCCACGGCGGCGCGGCTGTAACAGGGAGTGACGACGAAATAGCGGGGCACGGCAGTGGGCTTGGGGCCCTTGCGCATCCTGCGTACCCGCGACACCTCGGCCGGATGGAAGCCGAGCAGCCCGGTCAGCCCCTCCGCCCGGAAAGCCTCGGCGAAGCTCTCGGAGACGAGGAAGCTGTAGCCACCGCCAGGTCCCGTGACGAAGTCGCCGAGCCCCTGGCCATACAGTTCCAACCTGACGCGGTGGGGGGGCAACCACGCCAGCATGCCGATGGGATCGCCACACCGCGGGCAATCAGGGCCATCCCCGATGTTGTCCGGTTTGAGCACTCTGAACTGGGTGTCATGCGGTCCCCACAGGTCATTCTCGAGCTCGAAGAATCGATGGGGCAGGGGCGTTTCAGAAGCCATTGGGAAACCTCTTGAGCAGCTCCGGGCGATTGTAGATTTCCCGGAGGAACTCCTCGAATTGCTTCGGCGTTGCCCTGGTTTCTCGCTGGAGCCACCTGATGACCTCCTGGTCCACATCGCGGTGCCATTGCTGGTAGCCGCAGTGGGATTCCTTGTCCTTCGCCCGGGTCACGAAGCGCTCGTCCCGAGGCTTGTACAGACCGCGAAGGGTTCGATGTCTCTCCAACTCCCCGGCGATGGGCCGGGAGATGATGTGGTGTTTCTGGCCCGTGCAATTGGGAGGCTCGTCCGAGTCCGCGGCGTCTGAAGCCTCTTCCGCCTCGGCGCTCTCGGGCTCGTGGGCCTCCTCCTTGAGCGTCACCCCCGCGCTTTGCGTGGCGTCATGGAGCACCTTCGCGCCGTTGAGGACTTCGGCGATCCGCGCCGCGCTGGCCCCGCAGGCTTCCGCCGCGTTCAGCGGCCACCGCTGGATGCAACAGTCCACCGTGTTCAGGCAGGTGGCTTGTGCCAGGAGGGTGGGCGTGCCCGCGGCGCTCGAAGTGCTCGCGAGGACCACCCATAGCCAGAGTCCCAAGACACTCGTCGAGAGGCGCATGCCTTCCAGCCTCCGTGAGGCCGCCGAAGGACACAATCCGGCCCTGTTCCAGCCCCTGTTCACCTGTTCGTGACTCTGACGGGTTGTCGACGAATACCGTGCTGGTGGATAAATCCGGTATAGCTTGAATGACGGGTTTGAGGTATTGGCGGCCTGGGGTTTAGGACACCGGGGTGGCGCTGGGTGTCCATCCGAGAGGCCAATATGACGGTGCGCGGCAAAATCCTCCTGTTCGCGGCGGTGGCGGTGGGACTTGTCGCCGTGGTGGGGGGCGCGCTGTACGCCCTTGCCACCCGGGGGCAGCTGAGCACGCAACAGCTCTTCTCCATGCAGGAGCAGAACACCCTCTACGGCAAGCTGTCCGGAGACGCGGTGTGGGTCCCGCACTCGCTGCTCGAGGCGCACGGGAAGGGGCAGGATGCCCGGGGCGTGTTCGAGGCGGAGCGGCGGCGCGTCGAGGCGGATTTCTCGCACCTCCGGGAACTCGTCTCGCTCGAGGTCCTGCCCAAGGCCCTCTCCGAGGATTTCGCCCTCATCGAGGCGGCGCGGCGGGCGCACCTGGACTGGATGGGGCGCCTGGAGCCTCGCGTGCGGCAGGCGGGGACGGGAGGCGAGGACCGGGTCCTCCACGAGTCGCTCGACTCCTTCCGTGCCGAGGTGATGCCGCACCTCGACAGGGCCTGGGTGAAGACGCGCGCGCGGCTGGCGCGGCACCAGCGTGATCGGCTCGAGGCGCTCCGGTCCTGCCAGGTGTTCGGCGTGACCGTGCCGCTGGTGGCACTGGGGGTGGTGCTCTCGCTGGCGGCCACCCTGCTCATCACCCTGCGGCGCTCGTCGCTGGCGCTGCTGCAAGGGGCGGCGCGCATCGGCCGGGGTGACTTCACCACCGAGCTGCCGGTGAAGGGCGACGACGAGTACGCCATGCTGGCGCGGGCCTTCAACCGGATGACGGAGGAGCTGCGCGACACCGTGCGCGAGAAGGAGCGGCTGGCCAAGGCCGAGGCCGAGTCCGCGGAGCGGGAGATGCGCCGCTACAACACCCTGCTGGAGGAGACGGTGCGCCAGCGCACCACCGAGCTGGAGGAGGTCAATGCGCGGCTGCTCTTCGCGGACCGGCTGGTGACGGTGGGCCAGCTCGCGGCGGGCGTGGGCCATGAAATCAACAACCCGCTGGCCTTCATCCTCGGCAACCTCAGCTATGCGCGCGAGGAGCTGGCGCGGATGCAGGGCGCGCCCTCGCCCCTGGAGCGCGAGGAGCTGCTGGCGGCGCTCTCGGAAGCGCACGAGGGCGCCGAGCGGGTGCGGCTGCTGGTGCAGGATCTCAAGATGCTCGCGCGTGCGGACGATGCGGTGAGCGGCCCGGTGGACCTGGAGTCCGTGCTGCGGAGCGCGTCGAAGATGGCGGCGCACGAGGTCCGCCAGCGGGCGCGGGTGGTGATGCAGACGGAGGGGGCGCCCCGGGCGCATGGCAATGCGGCCCGCCTGTGCCAGGTGTTCCTCAACCTGATCATCAACGCGGCGCACGCGATCGCCCCAGGGCGGGTGGATGAGAACGAGATCCGCCTCGTGGCCCGGCAGGGCCCGGACTCCCGCGTCCTCGTGGAGGTGAGTGACACCGGCAGCGGCATTCCCGCCGATAACCTGGAGCGCATCTTCCGGCCGTTCTTCACCACCAAGCCCGCGGGCGTGGGCAGCGGGCTGGGGCTCTCGGTGTGCCAGCGCATCATCACCATGCACGGCGGCGACATCACCGTGGAGAGCCAGCCGGGCTGCGGCACCACCTTCCGCATCGCCCTGCCGGTGCACATCGCCGGAGCGTCCTCGGAGCCCGGCGCCATGGCCGCTTGAGCCAGCCAGCACGACGCCCCGCCGCCCCCCGGTGAATGCGCGGCGGAGGTGAGCGAGCCTCCAGGCGAGCCATTTCCGGAGTGTTAATCTCCCCGCGGGTGGTACTACGTAGGGAACTCCTCCATGGCGACCAAGGACCAGAAACCGCAACCCGAGCGTACCCTCACGGACGAAGGCCTGCGCTTCGAGCGGGAGAGGTCCGATCTCGAGTACGCCAAGGCCCAGACCGCGATCGAAGAGGGTGCGGATGCGGCCATCGACAAGGCACGGGGAAGGGCGGATGAGGTCTTGCGCTCAGCCCGCGACAACGCGGATACGAAGCTGGCGCGGCATGAGGCGCCCGCGGCACGTGAGACCGTTGCCCAGGAGCGGGAACAAGAGGACGCAGCCTTGCTGGGAGAGCGTGCGACCGCTGACGCTGAAATGCGAGGCGAACGCGCGGAGCGCCAACGCGCCCTGAATGCCCTGCTTCACATGGAACGAACCGAAACCGACACGCGGCTGCTGACGGAGCGGGCGCGCGCCGATGAGGGGCTCGCGACGCGGGATGAGTTCATGGGGATGGTCAGCCACGATTTGCGCACGCTCCTCGGGGGCATCGCCTTGCAGGCGGCCCTGCTCAAGCGGGGGAGTGCCGAGGACGAGGCGGGCAGGAGGGCCGTACAAGCCGCCGAGAAGATCCAGCGCTACACCGCGCGCATGAACCGGCTGATCGGAGACCTGGTGGATGTGGCCAGCATCGAGCAGGGGCGGATCCGTGTCGCCCCCGCGTTGCAGGATGCGACCGCCCTCGTGCGGGAGTCCCTCGAGGCGTTCCAGCCGCTGGCCGCCGCCCAGGGCCTCTCGCTCGATGTGGAGATCCGCGGGAACACGCTGATGGCGAAGTTCGACCATGAGCGTATCCTTCAGGTGCTCGCCAACCTGTTGGCCAACGCCATCAAGTTCACCCCGGCGGGGGGCAGGATTTCGCTCCGGGTGGAGCCGGTGGACCCGGACGTTCGCTTCTCCGTGGCGGACACCGGCTCCGGAATCCCGAGCCATCAACTGGAGTCTGTGTTCGAGCGTTTCTGGCAAGCCCGCGGCGAAGACCGGAGAGGGCTGGGGCTCGGGCTCTACATCTCCCGGGGGATCGTGGAAGCCCACGGTGGGCGGATCTGGGCCGAGAGTCAGCCCGGCGAGGGCAGCACCTTCTCGTTCACGCTTCCGGGTGCTTCCGCCTCATCGGCCTGAAGGAGCGCCTACACGGGCGGGTGTTGCTCCTCGGGGTCCGCCTCCTCGGGAGACTGGGGCGGCGGGCGGATGCGGATCTGCTTCACCCGGCGGGCCGAGGCGTCCACCACCTCCAGCTCCGTGCCGTTGTCCGTGGTGAGCCGGGTCCCCCGGGCCGGGACGACTCCCGCCAGCATCATGCAGAGGCCCCCGAGCGTGGCGAAGGCCTCGCCCTCCGGGAGCTTCAGCTCGAGCGCCCGGTTCACCTCGCGCACGGACAGGGTGGCATCCGCGAGGATGGTGCCGTCCGGCTCCGCGTGCAGACAGTCGGGGGGGACGTCGCTCTCGCTGAAGATCTCCCCCACCAGCTCCTCGAGCAGATCCTCCAGGGTGAGGAGTCCGGCGAGCCCGCCCCGCTCATCCACCACGAGCGCCATGGGCGTGCGCCGCACCTGCATCTGCTGGAGCGCGTCCAGGGCGCGTGTGGTCTCCGGGATGAAGTAGGCCGGGCGCAGGGCGTCCTCCAGGTCCACCGTGCCCTGCTCCAGCGCGATGCTCAACAGGTCCGTGCCGACGACGTACCCCACCACCCGGTCCAGGGTGCCCTCGTACACGGGCAGGCGCGAGTGGCCCCGCTGCTGGAGCACCTGCTTCCACTCGTCCACCGGCGCGTGCCTGCGCAGCCCCACCACCTTGGGTCTCGGCACCATCACGTCCGCGACGCTCAGCTCCGCCAGATCGAGGGCGCGCGAGGCGATGTCGCCGGAGCGCGGATGGAGCGCGCCCTCCCGGGAGGCGTCCTCCACCACTTGCTGCACCTCCTCCGGGGTCATGCGGCCCTCGCTGAAGGAGGTCCGGTCCTTGAAGAAGCGCAGCACCAGGTTGGAGCTGGCGGTGAGCAGCCACACCAGGGGCCGCGTCAGCCGCGACAGCAGCCGCAGCGGCCGGCCGATGGTCAGCGCGTACCGCTCCGAGTACCGCAGCGCGAGGGACTTGGGCACCAGCTCGCCCAGCACCAGCGACAGGTAGGAGATGAGCCCGATGACCAGCGCCAGGGCCACCTTCGCGGCCGTTTGCGCGCCCAGCCCGAACCCCTGCAGCACGGCCGCGAGTGGCTGGGCCATCGACGCACCGCCGAAGGCTCCCGCCGTGGCGCTCACCACCGTGATGCCAATCTGCACCGTGGCCAGGAAGCGGTCCGGGTTCTCCCTCAGCCCCGAGACGGCCCGCGCCGCCCGGCTGCCTGACTCCACCAGCTCATTCACCCGCGTCTTGCGCAGGGAGATGATGGACAGTTCCGCCCCGGCGAGGATGCCGTTGGCGAGTACGAGCATGAGGATGATGGCGATCTCGGAAAGGATGGCGCGCTCCAATGGTGGGTGTTCAGCCATCAGGAAGCCCCGCCGCTCCTGGTGAAGGCGCGGCGGGGCTCGACTTCAAGGAGACCCGGTCCGGCGAGGACTAGAAGCGGCCACCCACCGTCAGGGCGAAGTTGAGCAGGTTGCCATCCGGGTTGTCGTCGGTCGGGTCCAACGTCACGCTGGCCGTGTCCGCGAACTCGTCACCCACGAGGACCCGGTACGAGGCGCGCGCGCCCGCGAAGATGTTCTCCGTGAACCGGTAGTCCACGCCCGCGGCGAGCGGCACCTCGGCGAGGATGTCGTTCTCGTAGAGGGCCTCGGCCTGCTCGGTGGCGTTGAGGTAGCTCACGCCAACGCCCGCGCCCACGTAGGGACGCAGCTTGTCCTGCATGACGAGCGGACCGGCCTTGGCCAGCACGCCCAGGTTGTAGCGGTACATGGCCTCACCATCCACGACGCGGTTGTCGTCGATGGGGAGCCGCTGGGCCTCGACGCCCGCCTCGACGCCGATGAGGCGCCAGGGCTGCGCACCCGCCGTGATGCCGAGCAGCGGGCCCGGGGCCGTGCGCTCTCCGAGATCACCCGTGAGACCACCGAGGCCCAGGCGCACGTCGAGGCCCACCCGCGTCTGCTCCGGGTTGAAATTGAGCCGGTTCCCGACATCCGCAGCGTCGACTGCCGCGAAGGCCGAGCCAGCGGTGCAGAGGGCAACCATCGCGATACCACCCATCCACGAACGAATCTTCATCTCGTCCTCCCATCAAGCACTGCGGATGTCTGCTTGCGGGAATCTGGCCATTCGTCCGGAATGAGTAGGACTGGACCGCGAACCAGGGCGGATGGCCGTGCGCGCTCCGGGGAGGGCTCTCGGCGCTCGCCTGGCCTCCTGGTCTCCAGGGAGGCGTGGCGCGCTAGCGGCGGCCGAAGAGCTTGCGTAGGCCGGAGAGCAGACCGCCCGGACGGGCCTCGGGCTCGCCCTCCAGCGGTGAGCGGGCCATGACGGCCTCCAGCTCCGCGTCCTCGGGCATGTCCATGGCGAGGGTGACGGCGTGGCGCTTCACGCCGGGCAGCGTGGCCGCGAGCGAGAGGATGCCGTCCTGCGAGAGGCTGAAGTGCACCTCGGCCTCGCCCGCGCGCTCGATGGAGAAGGCGAGCGTGCCGAGGTACTCGTTCTCCGCGGCCATCGGAGAGGGCCCCTGGAAGAGGGCGAGCGTGAGGGGCCCGGGCGTGACGGGCAGCACGAGCGTCTTCTCCGCGGGCAGGCGGGTGTTGCGCTCGAGGACGCGGCGCAGCGTGCCCCCGCGCTCGGCCACGCCGATGGGGACGGAGAGCACCTCGGACACGGTGGCGCCGGGCTTGCCCGCGGCGGCATCGAGCAGCCCCTGGCCCAGCAGCGCCGCGCCGAGCGCCACCGAGTGGGTGGCGTCGTGGAGGGACTCCAGGTCCGCGCGCACGGGCACCCCCAGGCTCTCCTCCAGCCGGCGGCGCACCAGCGGCGAGCGGCCCTGGCCTCCCAGCAGCAACACCTCGTCGAGCCCCTGCGGCAAGAGCGCGCTGGACTCGAGCACGTGGCGGACGACGAGGGTGATGCGCTGCACGAGATCGGCGGTGAGGGCCTCCAGGCGCTCGCGGTTGAGCGAGAACGGCGTGGGCGAGCCGGGCAGCGGGAAGGAGACCTCCTCGCGCTCGCTGAGGGCCACCTTGGCGGCCTCGGCGGCGGTGAGCAGGGGAAGCCAGTCGGACGGGTGCTCGGGGCGGGGAAGGCCCTGGGCCTGGAGCTCGCTGGCGAGGGCCTCGGCGATGCGCGCGTCGAAGTCCATGCCGCCCACGGTGGGATCTCCCCCGGTGGTGATGACCTCGAGATCATCCCCGGTGAGCTGGACGACGGACACGTCGAGGCCGCCGCCGCCGAGCTCCACCACGAGCAGGCGCTTGCGGGCGAGTCCCCGCTCATGGCCGAAGGCGAGCGCCGCGGCCGAGGGCGCGTTGAGGATGCGCAGGACGTCGAGCCCGGCGAGCGAGCCCGCCTCGCGCATGGCGGCGCGCTGGCGGTCGTCGAAGTGGGCGGGGACGCAGAGGACAGCGCGCGTGGCCTCGTGGCCGAGGAAGGCGGTGGTGGCGGACTTGAGCTCGCGCAGGAGCCGGGCGGCGAGCTCGGGGAGGAGGTGGGCGCGGCCGTGGAGCTCGATGCTGGCGTCCCCGCGAGGGCCAGCGGAGATGGGGAAGGGCAGGGGCCCACCGAGCGCGCGCACCAGGGGCGAGCGGGCGCGCAGGCCGAGGAAGCGGCGGAGCCCGTGGATGGCGTGGCGGGGGGAGCGCTCGGCCTCGGCCCGGGCGGCGGCGCCCACGAGGAGCTGGCCCGAGGCGTCCACGGCGAGGAGCGCGGGAAGGGAGCTGGCCTCGCCCAGGGGGATGCGCTGGAACGTGCCCTGGTGATGGACGGCGACGCGCACCTGCGAGGTGCCGAGGTCGATGCCGAGCACCACCTCGGGGATCGCGGCCGTCACGGGCGTGGAGACGGGCACGTCGAGGATGGCGCGCCGGCGCCCCTTGCTCTCGGCCGAGACGGGACGGCGGGGCTCCTCGGCGGGAGGAGGGAGCTCGCGGGCGAGCTCCGGACGAGCTGGAGCCGAGGGCGCCGTGGTCACGGGCGCGGGAGGCTCGAGAGGCTCGGGCTCCAAGGTGATGCTCTCGGGGGAGAGCAACTCCTCGTCGGGGGGGAGGTGCTCCAGGACGGCGTTGGCGAGGAGATCCTGCGTCGTGGGACGCGCGGGAGCCGCGGGG
>DASQMW010000028.1:0-2911 GCA_035645295.1 Archangium sp. | reverse complement strand
CGTCGCAGACCGGCACTGCCGTGGTCAGCCTGCTGCCGAGCGGAAGCCTCTCCGTCGTTTCCTCGGCCAGCAGTGTGGCGCCCGGAGGTCAGCTGACGGTGACACCCTCGGTCCCCGACGGCGTCTCCAGCCTCGTGTGGGGCGTCTTCCCCCGAGCGCGGGGACGGTCTCGGGGAACGGAACCGGTCCGGCCACCTTCACGGCCGCCGCGTCGGCATCCGGGGCGGTCCAGGTCCTGGCCTACACGCTGGACGGTGTGGCCGCCCTGGGCTACTGCGGCGTGACCGTGACCTGAACAGGCGCTCCGCTGCTGTAGGCGCGCACACGAGGCGCCAGGGCCCGGGCACTTCCCGGAACCTGGCGCCTTCTGCTTCATGCGACCTTTGGAGCCGCCCGTGGAACCCCCGTGGAGCCCGAGCCGCCGGTGCCCGGGTCCTGGCTGTTCATACCGCTGGAGCCCGAGCCGCCCGTCCCCTCCTGTCCCTTGTTCTGGCAGCCCGTCACCGTCATCGCCGCCGCCCCGAGCATCACCTTTCAGGGGGCCAGCACGACGTTGATGCTCACGGTGGGCGAGAAGGTGCCAAACCACGTCACCATCTCCTGCAGCATGCCCCACTTGAAGGCATAGACGCCCGCCGTGGACGGCGCGGTGAGGGCGAAGGTGAACGTCTTGCTCTGCCCCTGGTGGATGGTGTCCGTGGCCGACAGGAAGGCGCGATGCGTTCCCCAGGTGGTGTTGTCCTGCGGGGACTGCGAGCCCAGCCGGAAGTTCCTGCCCGCCGTCCAGGCGTGCGTGCCCATGTTCTTCATCGTGATGGAGACGGTGAAGGACTGGCCGGCGGTCACCGTCGCCGGCACGCTCTGGCTGACGAAGGCCGCGTTGCGCACCGGCGTGTCCAGGAAGGCAACGAAGACGTTCCTACGGTGACCCAGGAACCGCTGCGTGAGCGCTGGCGAGATTTGGAAGCGCTCGCCCTCCGGCCCCGGCTCGGTGAATTCCGTGCTATGGACGAAGAAGTCGGGCTGGTGCGGCTGCGGGAAGGTGACTCCGCCGCCCAGGTCCGCGCCTCCACTCAGGTTGTGGCACCCGGCGCAGGACAGTGCCTGGGCCCGAGCGACGATGTTTTCCGGCGTCAGCGTGCTGCCGAGCGCGTTGAGCTTCGCCTGGATGTCTCCGCGGAAGGCGTTCGGGCTCGCGCCGAAATTGGCGAAATGGCCCAGATAGTCAGCCTCGCTGCTGAAGTTCTGCGCGTCGCTCTCGCCCGCGTTGAACGTGTCCGGCACCACATGGTTGAAGGTGTCGACGTTGTTCACCGCCAGGCTGGCCACCTGGGTGAGGAAGTGGCTCCGGAACTGGGCCGCCCGCGGGTCGGTGCTGGACGAGCCGAACAGCGGGCCGAATGGGTTGGTCTTCACCGTGACCGGCACGAAGCGCGCGGGAGCCCCGCTGCTGGCGCGCTGCAACTTGAACTCGTGTAGCATCCACGGCTGCGTCATGAACTGGTTGGTGCGAACCTGGCCGGTCGCGGTGGCGCGGTTGCCATAGTTGTCGATGTGGATCACGGGCACGTTCGACAGCAGCGCTCCGCCCGGCCCATTGCGGCCCTCGAAGTAGAAGGCGCGCAGCTTGGCGGCGCGCACGGTCACGCTCTCACCCAGCAACGACAGGTCCCGCCAGAAGTTCGCAATGGCCCGGCAGCCCTCGAGGCCCGCCGCCGGGGTGGGGTTGGGCAGCACCGCCTCGAAGATGATGAAGTTGCGGCCGCCGCCGGGAGTGTTCGCGCGCTTGGCGTAGACGAGGCGGTACTCGCCGCAGTTGGCACCGTTGGCCGGGGCCAGATCAAAGCGGTTGTACAGCCCCACCGCGTCGTAGTGGTTGATGGACGTGGACGAGGCGGCCTGGGCGCCCTCGGCCTCGCGGCAGCTATACTGAAAGCCGTTGAGCGTGTTGCCGTTGGCGGTGCAATGGCTGTAGCTCGCCACCGCGTGCAGATCCGCCTGCCCCGGCGAAGGATTCTGGGTGTCCCAGAGCTGGCGGAACAGCTGGACACCGGTGAAGCCGCCGCCCTGCGCCGCCAGCTGGTTGAACACGTCCTGGATGGGGAAGCTGCTGGTCAGGAGGGTGCGCTCCGTCACCGCCAGTGATTTGCGCGGTTCGATGGTGGTCGCCGACGCCGACAGCGTCCGGTCGTGCGGCTCGAGCCCGATGCCCCCGCGCTCTGAATGGAGGTGCTCCTCCGAGTGCTCCTGCACCTGCGAGGCCTGCTCCGGCTCCGCGGGCGCCTCCAGCTCACACGCGGACAGCCCCATCACCATCAGGGCCGCGCAGAGCGACCCGATTCGCCTCTTCATCACATGAACCCCCTCTTTGCAGGCCGCCGGGCGGTAGCGCTCCGGGCCTTCGCTACAGAGTACGCGGACTGGCTGGATCCTTGCCTCGTCTGATTTTGCAGTGTGCTCCATGGGCGTGCTCGGACCCCGACGCCCCTGCTCGTCTATCCGCACGACCACGCCGTCGTCGGTGCGCTCCGCCGTGTAGCTCAGCCGGTAGGACGCCCCGCCCGCTTCGTTCGTGAGCACCCGCTGTCCCAGCGAGGCCACGTTCCCACTGTGGGTATCGGGAGCGGCCGGGCCGGCGTTCCGGAGCCGGATGAGCGCGGACAGGCTCTTCTGGCCGGGCTGGGTCACCCCTGGCAACTTCTGGAGGGCTCCCTGGACGCCCTTGAGGACAGACGCGTCCCGGGCGGCGATTTCCGCGGGGGACAGGGGCGAGGACGCTCCACCAAAGTCGGTGAGCACGAGCCGGCCCTCGTCCCGGCGGAGGATGAACATCTGCAGGTCGTCCCCGTCAGGCCCGAGTGCGGCACGCAGCGCCGCCTCATGGTTCAGGTCCTTGGCGCTCGCGGGGACA
>DASQMW010000027.1:0-22037 GCA_035645295.1 Archangium sp. | reverse complement strand
GTGACCAGGCTGCTGCGGGTCATCAGCTCTCCAACAGTCTGCATAGACGTGGCTCCGGTCCTTATGAATCGTGGGTCTCGAAAGAAGCTATTGCAGGATCGGCTCCAGGGCGTGCTCTTTCGGCGGCCCGCCACGTTGGCTGCCCCAGGCGGGGCTATCCCGCGCAACGATTTCGCCCGAAGGAAGGTCCTCCGCAGATGCTGCGCGCCCCGCTTTCGGCTTCCTGGCGGACAGGGGGCCTTCCAGGCGGTTGATACCCAGTCCTCTGGTGCGCTACACCCTCGCCCAGTCGCTAGGGGTGCCCCCGTTCAAGGGGCTGAGACGGCCGTGGCGCGGCCAACCCTTGGAACCTGAACCGGTTCGTACCGGCGGAGGGAAGCGGCGAGCGCCTCACGCCTCGCCTATGCCCTCTTGTGCATGGAGGAGAGTGACGTGAGCGGAGCCTCGAAGAGCCTCAAGGTGGATGGCAAGGTGTTGGAGGGCATTACCCAGGGGCCCCTGCCGGCCTCGCGCAAGGTGTATGTGCCCGGCGTGCTGCACCCGGACGTCCGCGTGCCCATGCGGGAGATCAGCCAGACGCCCACCCGGCATGGTCATGGGCCGGACGCGCAGGTGACGCCCAACCCCTCCATCTTCGTCTACGACCCGAGCGGCCCGTACACGGACCCCGGTGCCTCCATCGATCTGCGCGCGGGCCTGCCCGCGGTGCGCTCCGAGTGGATCCACCGCCGCGGGGACGTGGAGGAGCTGGTCGGCATCACCTCCGAGTATGGCCGTGCCCGTGAGGCGGATCCTCGCCTGGCCGGGCTGCGCTTCGGCCACCGCCGCAAGCCGCTGGTGGCGAAGCCGGGGGCCAACGTCACCCAGTTGCACTACGCCCGCAGGGGCATCGTCACGCCCGAGATGGAGTACGTGGCCATCCGCGAGAACCTCAAGCGCGAGACCGCGGCCGCCGAGCTGTCCCGGCAGCACGCGGGCAACTCCTGGGGCGCGGCGATCCCCCGGGAGATCACCCCCGAGTTCGTCCGGGACGAGGTGGCGCGCGGCCGGGCCATCATCCCGGCCAACATCAACCACCCGGAGCTGGAGCCGATGATCATCGGCCGCAACTTCCTGGTGAAGATCAACGCCAACCTGGGCAACTCGGCCGTCACGTCCTCCATCGAGGAGGAAGTGGAGAAGATGGTCTGGTCCATCCGCTGGGGCGCGGACACGGTGATGGACCTGTCCACCGGCCGCAACATCCACGAGACGCGCGAGTGGATCCTCCGCAACGCCCCGGTGCCCATCGGCACGGTGCCCATCTACCAGGCGCTGGAGAAGGTGGGCGGCAAGGCCGAGGAGCTCACCTGGGACATCTACCGCGACACCCTCATCGAGCAGTGCGAGCAGGGCGTGGACTACTTCACCATCCACGCGGGCGTGCTGCTGCGCTACATCCCGCTCACGGCGAAGCGGATGACGGGCATCGTCAGCCGCGGTGGTTCCATCCTGGCCAAGTGGTGCCTGGCCCACCACAAGGAGAACTTCCTCTACACGCACTTCGAGGAGATCTGCGAGATCCTCAAGGCGTACGACGTCAGCTTCAGCCTGGGTGACGGGCTGCGGCCGGGGTCCATCGCCGACGCCAACGACGCGGCGCAGTTCGGCGAGCTGGAGACGCTCGGCGAGCTGACGAAGATCGCCTGGAAGCACGACGTGCAGGTGATGATCGAGGGCCCCGGCCACGTGCCCATGCACCTCATCCAGGAGAACATGACGAAGCAGCTCGCGGTGTGCCAGGAGGCGCCCTTCTACACGCTGGGGCCCCTCACCATGGACATCGCCCCGGGCTACGACCATTTCACCAGCGGCATCGGCGCGGCGATGATCGGCTGGTTCGGCACGGCGATGCTCTGCTACGTCACGCCCAAGGAGCACCTGGGCCTGCCCAACCGGGATGACGTGAAGGAGGGCGTCATCACCTACAAGATCGCCGCCCACGCGGCGGACCTCGCCAAGGGGCACCCGGGCGCGCAGATCCGCGACAACGCCCTGTCCAAGGCCCGCTTCGAGTTCCGCTGGGAGGATCAGTTCAACCTCTCGTTGGATCCCGAGCGCGCCCGCGCCTTCCACGACGAGACGCTGCCCGCCGAGGGCGCCAAGGTGGCCCACTTCTGCTCCATGTGCGGCCCGCAGTTCTGCTCCATGAAGATCACCCAGGACGTGCGCGACTACGCGGCGAAGGTCGGGGTGGGGGAGGAGCAGAAGGCCCTGGAGACCGGCATGGCCGAGAAGAGCGAGGAGTTCAAGAAGGCCGGCGGGGAGCTCTACCGCTGACCTCGGGACGCCCGGGATGACCTGCCGGGTCATTCCGGGTGACCTGCCAAGTTCGCTGTTTCGTGACTTTTCCCTCGGGCTGGCGGAAGATGACTCCCGTCAGCACGCGAGGGGTACCTCCATGGAAACACAGCAGCAGCTCGGCTCGTTCATCACCGGCTCGCCGGAGCCGACGGCAGACGAGAAGCTCTGGGGCGCGATCGCCCACGTGAGCCCCGTGTTGCTGTCCGCCCTCGGCCCCCTGCTCGTCATCCTCCTCAAGGGCAACCAGTCCGTCTGGGTGGAGCGGCAGGCGAAGGAGGCCCTCAACTTCCAGCTCACGGTGCTGGCTCTCGCCGCCGTCATGCTGGTCGCGGGCCTGCTCCTGTTCTGCTTCGGTGGCTGGCTGCTCTGGAAGCTGCTGGCGCCCCTATGGCTGGTGGGCACCGTCGTGTCCGTCTACGCGGGCCTCAAGGCCCACGAAGGGGCGATGTACCGCTACCCGTTCAACGTCCGGCTGGTGAAGTAGCGCCGCTCCCGGCTCAGCCGCCGATTCCCATCATCGACAGCAGGGCGGTGCCGGCGCCGGGCTCGGTGAAGCGGTGGCCGTCCGGCTTCTCGCCGAGGGCGCCGCGGATGGCCAGGGCGAGCTCCGCGTCCGTGGCTCCCCCGCGGATGAGCGTGTGCAGCGGCGCCTGGGCGCGTCCGCCGAGGCAGCTGCGCAGATCCCCGTTGGAGGCCACGCGCACGCGGTTGCAGCCGCCGCAGAAGTTCTGGGTGAGGGGAGAGATGAAGCCCACCCGCCCTCCGGGAGCGCGCCAGTACTGCGCCGGGCCCGCGGAGGGGCCCTGCGGCTCCTCATCGGGCACCAGCGGGAGGCCGGCGGCCTGGAGTTGCTCCACCAGCTGCGCGGTGGGCACCGGGGTGCCCTGGCCGAAGGGCATCAGCTCGATGAAGCGCGGGGTGATGCCCCGGGCGTGCGCGTAGGCGATGATCGCCGCCACCTCGGTGTCGTTCACCCCGCTCATGACGACGGCGTTGAGCTTCAGCGAGGCGTAGCCCGCGCCCACGGCCGCGTCGATGCCGCGCAGGGTGGTGGCGAAGTCCCCCTGCTTGGAGATGCGCCGGAAGGTGTCCTCGGAGAGGGTGTCCAGGCTGATGTTGAGCTGGGAGACACCCGCCGCGCGCAGGGGCACGGCGAGCCGCTCGAGGTGGCTGGCGTTGGTGGTGATGGCCAGCCACTCCACCCCGGGGATCGCGGCGAGCCGCTGGGCCACCTCGAGGATGTCCGGGCGGATGAGGGGCTCGCCCCCGGTGAGCCGCACCCGGCGGATGCCCAGGCGTGCGAAGACGGAGACGATGCGCTCGAACTCCGCGGGCGTCAGCAGGTCCTTCTTCCCACCCCAGCTGGCCGGCGAGCAGTACGTGCAGCGGAAGTTGCACCGGTCCGTCACGGACAGGCGCAGGTACGTCATGGTCCTCCCCTGAGCGTCCTGCAGTGGCGGGGTCAGGGGATCCCTGTGGGGGAGAGGGGCGATCATGAGGAGGGCTCGACTATTAACCGACGAGCCCTCGTCTGGCATCCCCTCATATGGGCCTCAGTCGCGTGTATTACCCTGACGGCCCCCGGCGAGGACCGAGAGGACGACCGGCTGCTCCGGGCGGCTGGCCGTGGAGGCGGCAGCACCCACGGCCGGGGCGGGGGAAGGCGTGGCGGGGGCACTGGCGGCGCCGCGAGGGGCCGGACCCGTTCCGGGAGCCGGGTTCCCAGGGCCAGGGATGCTCTGGTCGATGTCGTCCAGGTCATCGGTCAGCCGGGCGAGCGTGGCCTCGGCCTCCTGGGCCTGCGCCTCGGCCTGCACCAGCGTCAGCTTCCGCAGGTGCATGTCCTCCTTGATCTTGATGAGCGCCTGCTCACCGATGTCGAGGAAGGCCCGGACCACTTCGCGATCGAACTGCGTGCCGGCGCAGCGGGTGATCTCCGCGATGGCGTTGGCGAAGGTGGTGCCCTTGCGGTAGGGCCGGTCGCTGGTCATCGCGTCCAGGGTGTCCGCCACGGCGAAGATGCGCGCGCCGATGTGGATCTCCTGGCCCCGGAGGTTGCGCGGGTAGCCCTGCCCATCCCAGCGCTCCTGGTGCGACAGCACGATCTGCGCCGGCGTGGCCAGGAAGGGGATGTTCTGGATCATCTGGAAGCCGATGTCCGGATGCTTGCGCATCTCCTGCCACTCCTCGGGCGTGAGCTTGCCCGGCTTGAGCAGCACGGCGTCCGGAACGCCAATCTTGCCGATGTCGTGCAGCAGGGCGCCGCGGCCGATCTCTTCCAGCTCCTGGCCCTTGATGCCCATGCGCTCGGCGACGGCGCTCGTGTAGCGCACCACGCGCTGCGAGTGGTCCGACGTCTCGTGCTCGCGCGCATCCAGCGCCGCCACCAGGGCCAGCAGCGTGGACTGGTAGGTGTGGGCGATGTCGCGCAGCGCGTTGCGCAGCTCGGTGGTGCGATCCCGCACCTTGCGCTCCAGCTTCTTCTGGTAGCGCTTGCGGGCCAGCTCGATGCGGCGCTTGGCGAGCGCCCGCTCGATGGCGCGGATGAGATCCGTGAGCTTGGGCGGCTTGAGGAGGTAGTCGACAGCGCCCCGGCGGAGGCAGTCCACGGCGGACTCGGTGTCGCCGTAGCCGGTGAGCATGATGACGGAGGTGTCCGGATAGCGCTCACGCAGCTGCTCGAGCAGCCACAGGCCATCCTTGCCTGGCATCTTCATGTCGCTGATGACCAGCGGCGTCTCTTCCTGACTGGCGAGGTCCAGGGCCATTTCGGCGCCGCTGGCTACCACGCAGTTGTAACCCTCCTCCCTGAGGAGGACGGAGATGACGTCGCGCACAGAATCGTCGTCGTCGACGATCAGAATCCGGGGAGGTACGGGAGGAATGGCTTCCACAGTGGACGATTCTAGGAGGATCGGGCCGCGGAAGGCCAACCCGACGCGGTTTTTCGATTTTGCCGGCCGCTCGGCCGGGTTCTCCGGGGGGTGGAATGTCTCCCCGGCGGCTCAGCGGCGGAGGAAGCGATCGAAACGGAACGGTGTGAGGTCCAAGGATGGAGACCCCCCGAGGACGCGGCCTGGGCCATGAGCCGGGCGGTGATGGGGGCCAGGAGGATGCCGTTGCGGAAGTGTCTCGTGGTCAGGAAGAGGCCCGGCAGGGGTCCGGCCTCCAGGATGGGGAGATGGTCGCCGGTGTAGGGCCTCAGGCCCGCCCAGGTCTCCTGGACGAGGCCTCGGCCCCGGGAAGGGCGCGCTCCAGCACCGTCACCCGGGCACCTGCCTGGCGCAGCCTCAGGGCGATGCCACAGCCCATCACCCCGCCATCCACGATGACCACGTTGGCGTCACGCATCGCCGCCGCTTGTGCTCGCTCCTGACGGGCTTTGCAAGCGGGGTTTTCTAGCTTTGTGAGAAGGCCGGGTTGACGGGGCGGGGGTGTCTCCGTTACTTAATGGTCCCGTGCGTTTCTCGTCCAACCCCCATCACCATGCGCATCATCATCGGCCCCCCGACGGGACCGCTCGCCGTGCGCATGCTTGGGTGGACGCGTAAGAAGACGCCCCCCGATGCACCCGCCGCAGTGAACGGAAGCCCGTCCCACCCAGGACGGGCTTTTTTCGTTTCCGCGCTCGTCCTCCCACCTCTCAGGTACCCACGATGCTGAAGATCGCCCTGCCCAACAAAGGCCGCCTCTCCGAAGAGGTCCGCGAGTTGTTCAACGATGCCGGCCTGGAAGTGAAGGTCCGAGGAGAACGAGCCCTCACCGCGTCGCTCGGCGGCGAGTTCGAGGCCATTTTCGTCCGTGCCCAGGACATCCCCGAGTTCGTCGCCGATGGCGCGGCGGCCGCGGGCGTCACCGGGTGGGACCTGGTGTGCGAGTCCGGCCGCGAGCTGGAGCAGTTGATGGACCTGGAGTTTGGCAGGTGCCGGCTGGTGGTGGCCGCCCGCGAGGAGAGCGGCATCCAGAAGCTCGAGGACATCCGGGACGGGGTGCGGGTGGCGTCGTCCTTCACGCGGCTGACGGCGGAGTTCTTCGAGAAGCGCGGACAGAAGGTGACGGTGGTGCCGGTGTCGGGCGCCACGGAGATCGCTCCGCACCTGGGCATCGCGGACATCATCGTGGACCTGACGTCCACGGGCTCGACGCTGAAGATGAACGGCCTGCGCGAGGTGGGGACCGTCGTCCAGTCCAGCGCGCGGCTGATCGCCCGGAAGAATCAACCGCCCGAGGACGCGGCGCAGCTGGAGGAGCTGCGGCAGGCGCTGAGCTCGGTGCTGGCGGCCCGCGGCAAGCGCTACCTGATGGCCAACGTGCCGCGCCGCGTGCTGCCCGGCGTGCGCGAGGTGCTGCCGGGCCTCAATGGCCCCACCGTGGTGGACGTGCAGGGCGGTGACTTCGTGGCCGTGCACGCCGTGGTGCCCGCCAAGAGCATCTACCGCACCATCGCCGCCCTGAAGAACCTGGGCTGCGAGGGCATCCTCGTCACCCGCATCGAGAGGCTGATGCCGTGAACCCCGCCCTCATCAAATACCGGGGACGCCTCGAGGCGCTCACCCCCGAGGCGCGCCGCCGCCTGTTGGATCGCACGGGCACGTCGGATACCCGCGTCGCGCAGCGCACCGCGGACCTCATCGCCCGCGTGCGCCGGGACGGAGACAAGGCGCTGCGCGAGATGGCGCGCGAGTTCGACCGCGCGGAGCTGCAGTCCCTGGAGGTGCCGCGCTCCGTGTGCGAGGCGGCGCTGGCCTCGCTGGAGCCGAAGCTGAAGGAGGCGCTGACGCGCGCGGCGCGCAACATCGCCAAGGCGCACGCGGCGCAGAAGCCCCAGGCCACCGAGGTGGAGACGGAGCCGGGCATCATCGTGGGGCGCCGGCCGGATCCGCTCGGGCGCGTGGGCGTATACGCACCGGGTGGCCGCGCCGTGTACCCGAGCAGCGTGCTGATGGGCGTGGTGCCCGCGAAGGTGGCCGGGGTGGGCGAGGTCATCGTCTGCTCGCCGCCGGGCCCGGATGGGAAGCCCTCGGAGGGGGTGCTGGCGGCGGCGGCGCTAGCCGGTGCGGACCGCGTCTTCGCCCTCGGCGGGGCAGGGGCGGTGGCGGCCCTGGCCTACGGCACCGAGAGCGTGCCCCGGGTGGATCGCATCGTCGGTCCCGGCAATGCGTACGTGGCCGCGGCCAAGCTGCAGGTGGTGGACGCGGTGGCCATCGACGCGCCGGCGGGGCCCAGTGAGATCCTCGTGGTGGCGGACAGCTCGGCGGACCCGGAGGCGGTGGCGCGGGAGATGCTGGCCCAGGCCGAGCACGATCCGGATGCCTGCTGCGTGACGGTGACGGTGGGCGATGCGCTGGCCAAGGCGGTGGTCTCGGCGGTGGAACGGGCGGCGGCCCGGGCGAAGCGCCACGAGATCGTCACCAAGGCCCTGAGCGAGCGCGGCGCGGTGCTGAGCGTGGACACGCTGGAGGAGGCCTGGCCCTTCGTGGCGGAGTTCGCTCCCGAGCACCTGCTCATCGCCACCACGTCGCCGACGCAGGATCTGCCCAAGGCGCGCAACGCGGGCACGGTGTTCGTGGGCCAGTTCGCCTCGGTGGCCTACGGCGACTACATGACGGGCGCCAACCACGTGCTGCCCACCGCGGGCCTGGCCCGGGCGTACTCGGGGCTGAGCGTGCTCGACTTCTACCGGTGGACCACCTGGCAGCGTGTCACCCGCGACGCGGCGGCCCGGCTCGCCGATGACGTGGGCCTCCTGGCCGACAGCGAGGGCCTCTTCGCCCACGCCGAGGCCGCTCGCGGCTGGAGGAAGTCATGAGCCTGCCCTCGCGTGTCTCCTACCGGGACATCCCGCTGTACTCGCCCTCCAAGGTGAAGTGCAGCGTGGACCTGAGCGACAACACCAACCTCTTCGGCATCCCCCCGGCCGCCGAGCGCGTCCTGCGCGAGACGGCGACCACCCAGGTGAGCCGTTACCCCGCGGGCTACGCGCCGGACCTCAAGCAGGCCGTGGCCCGCTACACGGGCGTGGACCCCTCGTGGGTGACCACCGGGTGTGGCTCGGATGACGTCATCGACAGCACCCTGCGGGCCTTCCTGGAGCCGGGCGAGCTCTTCGCCTTCCCGGACCCCACCTTCGTGATGATGCCGTACCTTTCGAAGGTGAACGGCCTGCGGGGCGTGGCGGTGCCGCTGAAGCCGGACTTCGACATCGACGTGGAGGGGCTGCTCGCCACGGGGGCGAAACTCATCTACGTGTGCTCGCCCAACAACCCCACGGGCACGGTGGCCTCGCGGGCCGCGCTGGAGCGGCTGGTGGACAACGCGCCCGGCATCGTCCTGCTCGACGAGGCCTACGCCGAGTTCGCCCGGGAGAGCCACCTGGACCTGGCGAGCCGCCCCAACGTACTGGTGGCGCGCACGATGTCCAAGGCCTTCGGGCTGGCGGGCATGCGGGTGGGCTACGCGGTGGGCAACCCCACGTTGGTGGCCGAGGTGGAGAAGGCTCGCGGACCCTACAAGGTGACCGGCCTGTCCGAGCGCATGGCCGCCGCGGCCCTCTCCGAGGACGTGCCATGGATGAAGGCCCGGGCCGAGGAGTCGCAGGCCATCCGCGCCCGGCTGGTGGCCGAGTTGGAGACGCTGGGCCTGAAAACGCTGCCCTCCGAGGCCAACTTCGTGATGGTGCCGCTGCTTGGCGCCCCCGCGGTGGCCGAGCGGATGCGGCAGCGGGACGTGAACGTTCGTGCATTCCAGGGACTGAAGGGCATCGGGGACGCGCTCCGCATCGGCTGCGCCCCGTGGACCCAGATCGAAGCGGCGCTCGGTGCGCTGCGGGAGACGCTGCGGTGAGAGTGACGCTATTCGACTACGGAGCGGGCAACCTGCACTCGCTGGCCAAGGCGCTCGCCACGGCACCGGGCGTGGAGGTGCGTGTGCAGGAGGATCCGATCCGGGCCATCGACACGGACCTGCTGGTGCTGCCGGGGGTGGGTGCCTTCGGCGCGGCGGCGGCCCGGCTGGAGCTGGGGCGCGACCAGATGCGGCAGGCGTTGGAGGACGGCCTGCCGTGCCTGGGCATCTGCCTGGGCATGCAGCTCATGTTCGACACCAGCGACGAGGGCGGAGGCTGGGGCCTGGGCTTCTTCCGCGGCCGGGTGACGAAGCTGAACTCCCGGCGCGTGCCCCACATCGGGTGGAACTCGGTGGAGGAGGACACCGCGCTGAAGAGCGCGAAGCTGGGCAGCGTCTACTACGCGCACAGCTTCGTCTGCCGCGCCGAGGAGCCCGGTGTGGTGGTGGGCTGGACGACGCACGAGGAGGACCGTTTCCCCGCGGCGGTACGGCGCGGGAACGTGCTCGGCGTGCAGTTCCACCCGGAGAAGAGCTCGGCGGCGGGCGTGCGCTTCGTGCAGGCCTTCCTCGAGGAGGTGCGCAAGTGATCGCCATCCCTGCCATCGACCTGCGCGAGGGCGCCTGCGTGCAGCTCGTGGGCGGCTCCTACGCCGACGAGCGGGTGCGGGTGAAGGATCCGCTGGACGCGCTCGAGCGCTGGCGCTCGTACGGCTTCAAGACCTTCCACGTGGTGGACCTGGACGCGGCGCTCGGCAAGGGCTCCAACGAGGGCCCCATCGGGAAGCTGCTGTCCCATGAGCCGGGGCTCACCTTCTCGGTGGGCGGCGGCGTGCGGAGCACGGCCAAGGCGGAGGCGGTGCTCGCGTTGGGTGCCTCCTACGTGGTGGTGGGCACGAAGGCCATCGAGGACCCGGCGTGGCTGCGCGAAGTAGCCGAGCGCTTCCCGGGCCGGGTGGTGGTGGCCGCGGACGTGAAGGGCCGTGAGGTGGTGACGCGCGGCTGGACGGCGGGCAGCGCCCAGGACATCGGCGATGTGCTGCGGACGCTGGAGCCCCTGCCGCTGGGTGGACTGCTGGTGACGGCGGTGCACAAGGAGGGGCAGATGGAGGGCGTGGACCTGCCGCTCATGGAGGAGGTGGCCCGGTCGAGTCGGCATCCGCTGTTCGCCTCAGGCGGCGTGACGACGGTGGAGGACCTGAGGGCCCTCGGGCGGGTGGGGGCTTTCGGGGCCGTCATCGGCATGGCGCTGTACACGGGCAAGCTGGAAGCCACCGACGTGGCGCGGGAGTTCGCATGACCACCATCGTTCGCGAGACGAAGGAGACGAAGGTCACGGTGGAGATCGCCATCGGCAAGGGCGTCGCCAAGGTGGACACGGGGCTGCCCTTCTTCGATCACATGCTGTCCACCTTCGCGCGCTACGCGGGCCTGGACCTGACGCTGCACGCCCGGGGAGATCTGCGGCACCACCTCATGGAGGATGTGGCCATCACCCTGGGCACGGCGGTGCAGAAGGTGATTCCCGCCACGGCCGCCCGCTATGGCGAGCGCACCATCCCCATGGACGACGCGCTGGTGCAGGCCTGCATCGACGTGGCCGGCCGCTTCTATTACCGGGGCCCGCTGCGCAACAAGCTGTACGAGCACGTCATGCGCTCGTTCTGCGAGCACGCCCGGGTGACGCTGCACCTGCGGATTCTCCGCGGCAAGGACAGCCACCACGTGACGGAGGCGGCCTTCAAGGCGCTCGGCATGGCGCTGCGCGACGCGATGGTGGACTCGGGAGTGGTGTTCAGCACGAAGGGCGCGGTCGCCCTGGAGGTGAAGTAGATGCTCACGCGGCGGCTGATCGTCTGTCTGGATGTGAAGGGTGGACGCGTGGTGAAGGGCGTCCAGTTCGAGGGCCTCCGGGACGTGGGTGACCCCGTGGAGCTGGCCATGCGCTACGAGGAGGCGGGGGCCGACGAGGTGACGTTCCTCGACATCTCCGCGAGCAACGAGGAGCGCGGCACGCTGTGGGAGCTGGTGCACCGCACGGCGGAGCGGCTGTTCATCCCGCTGACGGTGGGCGGCGGCGTGCGCACGGTGGACGACGTGGGCCGGGCGCTGCGGGCGGGCGCGGACAAGGTGAGCCTCAACTCGGCGGCGGTGGCCCGGCCCGAGGTGCTCACCGAGTGCGCCGAGCGTTTCGGCGCCCAGTGCGTGGTGGCGAGCATCGACGCCAAGCGCGACGGCGACACGTGGCGCGTGTACACGCACGGCGGCAAGAAGGCCACGGACCTGGACGCGGTGACGTGGGCGCGCGAGTGCGTGAAACGTGGGGCAGGTGAAATCCTGCTCACGAGCATTGACCGGGACGGGGCCCGTTCGGGGTATGACCTGGAGCTGACGCGGACGATCGCCGAGCAGGTGGACGTTCCGGTCATCGCCTCGGGTGGTGCGGGCAACGCGGAGCACGTCCTGGCCGCGCTGCGGGAGGGGAAGGCGGAGGCGGCGCTGGTGGCGGGAATCCTCCACGACGGCGTCACCACCGTCGGGGCGATCAAGGAGCTGCTCCAGAAGAGCGGCCTCGGGATCAGGAGCCTCTGAATGGATGCGCAGACGTTGATGCAGGCGGCGGAGGAAGTGGCGCGCAAGTCGGGCGACGTGGCCCTGGGCTACTTCCGCCAGGGCGTCACGGTGGACACCAAGGGAGACGGCACGCCGGTGACGGTGGCGGACCGGACCGCCGAGAAGACGGCGCGCGAGTGGATCGAGTCCCGCTTCCCGGAGGACGGCATCCTCGGGGAGGAGTTCGGCGAGACGCGGGCCGGAGCGAAGCGCCGGTGGATCCTGGATCCCATCGACGGGACGAAGACGTTCATCCGGGGCGTGCCGCTGTGGGGCACGCTGGTGGCGGTGGCCGAGGGCGAGCGGATTCTCGCGGGCGCGGCGTACTTCCCGCCGGTGGGGGAGATGCTGGTGGCGGCGCCGGGGCAGGGGTGCTGGTGGAACGGCAAGCGGACGCGGGTGTCGGCCGAGGCGGAGCTGTCCCGGGCGGTGGTGCTGTCCACGGACGAGCGCTTCCAGGTGCACCCGGAGCGCGGAGCGAAGTGGCGGGCGCTGACGGCGAAGGCGTCCATCGCCCGGACGTGGGGTGACTGCTACGGCTACCTGCTGGTGGCCACGGGGCGGGCGGAGGCGATGATCGACGAGGTGCTGTCGCCGTGGGACGCGGCGGCGCTGCAGCCCATCATCGAGGAGGCAGGCGGAATATTCACGGACTGGACGGGGACGAGGACCTCGTTCGGCGGCAACGCGATCGCGACGAACGCGGCGCTCGCGGAGCAGGTGCGCGAGCTGCTGGGCGCCAAGAGGGCATGATGCTGGACTTGTCGAAGCTGGATTTCACCAAGGGCAACGGGCTGGTGACGGTGGTGACGCAGGACGCGCACTCGGGCGACCTGCTGATGGTGGCGCACGCGGACCGCGAGGCGTTGGAGAAGACGCTGGAGACGGGCGAGATGTACTACCGCTCGCGCACGCGGGGCCTGTGGCACAAGGGTGGCACGAGCGGGAACGTGCAGCGCGTGGTGTCACTGTCGGCGGACTGCGACGGGGACGCGGTGCTGGCGCGGGTGGAGAAGGCGGGCCCGGCGTGTCACACCGGGGCGGAGACCTGCTTCGACATCGGTCCGGTGGACGCGCTCGTCGAGCTGGACCGGACCATCACCCAGCGGGCGGCGAAGGCACCGGAGCCGGGAGAGAAGCCGAGCTACACGCGGCGGCTCCTGGACGACCGCAACCTGCGCCTGAAGAAGATTGGCGAGGAGGGGGCGGAGCTGGTGACGGCGTGCGCGGATGGGGACAAGGAGCGCGCGACGGAAGAAGCGGCGGACGTGCTCTACCACGTGCTGGTGGCGGTGCGGCCGTTGGGCATCACACTGGACGACGTGAAGGCGGTGCTCGCGCGCCGGGCGGGAAAGACCGTCCCCCTCGCCAAGAAGTAGCGCTCCATTACGCTGCCCAATCCCTGCCCATATCCCCCCGCATCCACGGTGCGGAAAAATCCGTTCTTCGCGTAAGCCCTTCGGGACAAGAAGGACCGGAAATCCTCGGGTTATCTTTTTTGGCCGATTTTTGAGACGCGGCCCGGCTCATCGCCTCTTCCTGTTGAGCTCCCCTCGCACCGGTCATCCGCGAGGCCGGGAGCTGCCCATTTACACGGCGTAACGCCGTCTGGAGGAATCGATGAAGAACAGGTCTGGAATTCTCATGCTCACCGCCGCGCTGGCCCTGGCGCCGGCGTGCGGCATGAACGAGCAGCAGGATGTATCCGCCGCCCCTGCCGTCGAGGTGGACGTGAAGGCGACGGAGGCCTCCGCGCGCGAGGATGACTCCTTCGACGGGCTCTTCCGGGAGGTGGGCAAGGAGTTCAACGTGCCGCCCGCGCTGCTCAAGTCCATCTCGTTCGTGCAGACGCGCTATCAGATGGTGCAGGGCGCCGAGGAGTTCGAGGGCCGCCCGGCCGTCTACGGACTGATGGCGCTCTCGGGCGCGGTGCTCGAGGAGGGCGCGAAGCTGGCCGGCGTCACGGTGGAGCAGGCCCAGAAGGACGCGCGCTCCAACGTCCGTGCGGCGGCGGCGCTGCTGTCGAACCGCGCGGATGCGCTCAAGCTCGACCGGACGCAGGCGGACAAGTGGGCGCCGGCGGTGGCCGAGGTGTCCGGCATCGAGTCCGAGGAAGGCCGTCGCAGCTTCGTCCACAATGAAGTCTTCCGGGTGGCCCGCCTGGGTCTGGGGACGCTCTCGAAGGAGTGGGCCGCGAGTGGACAGGGCCCGGCCGTGGAGGAGCTGGGGCAGCAGACCCAGGCGCTCGCCGGTCCGGACTACGCGCCGGCCATCTGGAGGCCCTCGCCCAACTACAACGCCCGGCCCATCGGTGTGAAGATGGTGGTCATCCACACCTGTGAGAGCGGCTACTCGGGGTGCTGGAGCTGGCTGACCAACAGCAGCTCGGGCGTGAGCGCGCACTACGTGGTGCGCGAGGACGGTGGGGAGATCAGCCAGCTGGTGCGCGACGCGAGCCGGGCCTGGCACATCGGCGCCACCTACCAGTGCAGCAACAACAGCGGCGTGGAGTGCGGGCTGAACGGGAGAAGCTCCAACGACTTCACCATCGGCATCGAGCACGGCGGGTATGCGTCGACGGTGAACTGGCCGGTGGGGCAGATCGACGCCTCGGCCCGGTTGCTGTGCGACATGACGCGGGACCACGGGATTCCCCGGGACCGCTACCACGTGGTGGGGCACGGCCAGCTGCAGCCGTACAACCGCACGGATCCCGGCGCCAACTGGCCCTGGACGGACTACCTCAACCGCGCCAACGCCCACTGCGGCTGCACGGTGGGTGGGGCGATCCTCACGCGCTACAACCAGCTGGGCGGCTCCGCGGGCTTCCTCGGGCCGTGCAGGACGAGCGAGCTGACGACGCCGGACGGAATCGGCCGCTACAACCACTTCCAGAACGGCAGCATCTACTGGACGCAGGCCACGGGGGCCTGGGAGGTGTGGGGCAACATCCGCATCAAGTGGGAGCAGCTGGGCTGGGAGACGAGCGCGCTGGGCTACCCCATCACCGGTGAGCTGACGACGCCGGACACGGTGGGCCGCTACAACCACTTCCAGGGCGGCAGCATCTACTGGACGCAGGCCACGGGGGCGCACGAGGTGCGCGGCAACATCCACGCGAAGTGGAAGGCGCTGGGTTGGGAGACGAGCCCGCTGGGCTACCCGACGACGGACGAGACGGGGACGCCGGACGGGGTGGGCCGCTACAACCACTTCCGCAAGGGAGCCACCGAGGGCAGCATCTACTGGACGCCGACGACGGGCGCGTGGTCGGTGTACGGGCAGATTCGCAACAAGTGGGCGGAGCTGGGCTGGGAGAACAGCGCGCTGGGTTACCCGGTGTCCGACGAGTACGCCGTGACGGGTGGCCGTGAGAGCGAGTTCCAGAAGGGCTTCATCACCTACAACGCCACCACCGGCGCGCTCACCGTGCGCATGAAGTAGCGTTATTTCCCCTCTCCCCCCGGGAGAGGGACGGGGTGAGGGTGCCCGTCCCCGTGTTCAACCCCACTCGGACGTCCAAGCGTGCCGAGTGGGGCCTCACCCCGCGAGCGCGAGCTCGACGCGGCCGTGCTGTTCGTCGGTGGAGGCCACGCGCACGCGCAGCGGCATGCCGATGGAGAAGGTTCGCGTGGCGCTCACGAGCGACGTTTCCCGAGGGTCGGGCTGGTAGGGCCCATCGGGCAGCGCGTCCGCGGGGAGGGAGGCCTCCACCAGCAAGCCATCGAGCTGGACGAGCAGGCCGGAGGGCTTCACCCGGGTAATCCGTCCCGTGAGATCCCGGCCCACGTGCGAGGCCATCACCCGGGCCTCCAGTACCCGGTGGCGATCCTTCTCGGCGCGGCTGGCGGTGCGGGAGCGCTCGTTGAGGTGCACCGCGAGCTGCTCGACGGCGGGGTCCTCGTGCACGAAGTCGCGCCGGCCCCGCAGGTACTGCTTGAGGGCGCGGTGGACGGAGAGGTCCGCGTAGCGCCGGATGGGGGAGGTGAAGTGAAGGTAGGCTCGCGCCGCGAGGCCGAAGTGCATGGCCGGGACCACGGTGTAGCGCGAAGGCCCCAATGAGCGCCGCAGCACCGAGCGCAGCGCCGGTTCCGCGGTGCAGCCGACGATCTGCCGATCAAAGGCGGCGAGCGCCAGCGGGGTGAGCCTGCGGCCGAAGCCCGCGCCGAAGCCCGAGTGCTGCGCGAAGGCGGCGAGGTCCGCCACACGCCGCGGCTCCGGCTCGTCCTGGACGCGGAAGAGGGCGGGGATGCCGCGATCGATGAGCCAGCCGGCGATGGCCTCGTTGGCGGCGACCATGAAGCGCTCCACCAGGGTGTGCGCCGTCGTGGGCCGCACGGCCTCGATGCCGGAGACCTCGCCCGTCTCCTCGTCGAAGGTGAAGCGGGCCTCGTCGCGCGACATCTCGATGCCGCCGCGCCCGGCCCGCGCTACCGCCAGCCGCGCCGCCGCCGCGCGGAACCACGGCATCGCCTCGCGCACCGCCGCCATCGGCTCGGACACCTCGTCCTTGTCGAGGTAGTCCGCCACCTCGGTGTAGCTCAGCTTCGCCCACGAGCGGATGAGGCTCTCGTAGACGTCCGCCGCGGTGACGCGCCCCTCGGGGTCGATGCGCAGCTCCACCGTGAGGCACAGCCGGTCCTCGCCGGGCACCAGGCTGAGCCAGTTCGCCGAGAGCTCCTCGGGGAGCATGGGCAGCATGGCACCGGCGAGGTAAACGCTGGTGGCCCGCTCGCGCGCCGTGCGATCCAGCGCCGAGCCCTCGGTGACGAATTCGGCGGGGTCCGCGATGGAGACGAACAGGCGCAGGGCCCCGTCGCCACCCGCGGGCAGCACGGAGATGGCGTCGTCGATGACGCGCGTCGATGCCGAGTCCACGGTGACGGTGGGCACCTGGCGCAGGTCTCTCCGCCCTCCGAGCGCATGGGGCACGGAGAGGACCCGCTGCACCTCGGCCTGGACCTCCGGGTCGAAGCCGCGGCGCAGTCCGTGGCGCACGATGATGCGCTCCAGCGAGCGGTCCGCTCCCGGCTCCAGCTTGCGCAGCAGCCAGGCCTTGCCGTCGGCGACGCGCGCCACCACCGCGTCGTGGGGCTGAACCTCGACGCCCGCCGTTTCCAGGGGCCAGTCACCATTGGCCACGTCGCGGTCGATGCGCAGGTGGACCGCTGCCTTGCGCAGCACCACCTCGCCGTAGACCTCCTGGCGCGGGCGCTTGAGGAGAGACAGCCCGCTCGCGCTCCACCGGCCATCCGCCGAGGCCGTCACCGTCGCGGAGACGACGTCGTCGGCGAGGTACGGGTTGAGCTCGGGCGGCGGGATGAAGGCGGAGAGCACCTCGTCGGAGCCGGACGGCTGCACGACGAGGAAGCCGAAGCCGCGAGGGTGGACGTCGATGCGGCCAGTGACGGTACGCGAAGGGGCGGGCGTTTCCATGGGGCGCGGGCATGCTAACCGCCCTGTCCGCGAGCACCTATCCGTACGAGCGATGGAGTGTCAGCGCGCGGGAACGAGCTTGTTCCCTTCGCGCCTCCAGAAGAGCGGCAGTTGGGCGCGCACCTGTGGGGTGCCCCCCGGCTCCTGCCGCTCCACGCGCGTGACCTGATCGTCCGAGGCCACCTTCCAGTGCTCACCCGAGGGGCCTCGTGTCTCGGGCTCCGGCTTCGGGGCTGGCATCGGGGGCGGCTGCTTCGGGGTGCTCCAGGTTCTGCCTCCGTCACGCGTGGTGAGCGCGCGGACCGGGGCGTTCTCCTCGTTCACGTCCGACAGCCACACCGTGCCCCGCTGGCCGTCCGTCCACTCCATCTGCTCCGGCCACTCGGACCAGACCGCCTTCGGCAGCTTGGCACGGCGTTTCCACGAGGCTCCGCAGTCCGAGCTCGCGAACAGAGTAAGCTCCCCCGGGCCTTCCGTGCTCCAGCCCACCAGCACGCGGCCCTGGCAGCCCTCGAACTCCACGAAGAGCACCTCGCTGTGCTCCACCGCGGGCAGGCTCTCGGTCCAATGCGCTCCACCGTCCTTGCTGCGCAGCAACAGGGCGCGCAGGGGGTGCGAGGGCACGGACAGCTTGCCGAAGAGGTAGAGGCCCGCCTCCGCTCGTGCGGGAGCGGCGAGCCCGGTGATGTTCAACGTGACCTCGTCACCGGGCTCGAGCTCGGCCGCGCCTGCCTTCAGTGCCACGGGCAGCGGGGGAGTGGCGGCGAGCAGCGCGCAGAGGCACAGCGGGAGCATGGGGTCTCCTGGGTGGGGAGACCCTCACCCTAGCCCTCTCTTAGTGGGAGAAAAAAGGGTTCTCCAGTGGTTTCGGGCACTTAGACCTAATTGGTGGGGGGTTGAAAACCATCAATTCAGGTCTCCTCTGGCGCTCGTAGCTACATTCCCCACACTACACGGGACACGCACCCAAGGTGAACCGACTGGCGGGGTCTTTGCTCCTAGGTAACGGCGAGCCACGGGACTGCCTGTCTGAATGTGGGGTCTGCTAGGCTCGTTGCCCCCATGATGACGTGGCACGCATACGCGATTCAAAAGGCCGTTCTACTCGCCTGCTTGGCGGGAGTTACGACCGCAGGAGCCCACCCCAAGCCGATCCCAAGGAAGTATTCGGCGGTACATAGGGCCCTCTTTCTCTCGAACGATCCCGCCTCCAAGGTTCCGGAACTCTACGTCGCTGGGCAGGTGGTCACCACCCTCCGGTTCGAGCAACCCTGTAACCGGGAACGAACGAAGATGATGGGTTGGGAAGGCCGTTTCGAGCCTGTCGAGTGTGTTGGGAAGAAGGTGCTTATAGAGCGGCAGCAATCTATGCAGTCAAGACAGGTGAACAGGTGCCTTTTGTCTTTTGGGGATGGCCGGCCAGCATCGCTCCAGGCCAAACCGGACGTGTTGCCCTCGTTACTGATTTGTCATCATTCGACCTCGCCAACAATGGTGACGAGATCGCATTTGAGATCTACCGGGATGGGGGGCGCGCACAGGGCTACATCGTATGGAATGCCAAGCATCTATTGCCTTGATTCCTGCCTGTTCTCCGACTTGGCAGGCGTGAATGCAAAGAGAAGAGCCCTCGAATGCACCCGAATAATGCAACCTTCGTTTTGGCTATTGCCCTCGCGTCATGCTTGGGTCTCAGTTGCACAGGCTCCGGTGTTTCCCTACGACCGGACGGAAGCCCCGGACCGCAGAAGTGTCCGGACAAAGCTCTTGAGGCCATGAGATACCTTCAACTCCGGCCTGGGGATAGTTCCACCGCAGAAATTGACGCCAACCAAAGTGGCCAGAACCCTATTTCGCTCAATGATGGGCCGGTAGAGAGCTACTTGACTGAGGACTTTGGGCCATTCCCTCCTGTGACCCGGCTGTACGGGCAAATCTGGACTGGTGGGCCCAACGTCGTCATCCGGTACCACGCGGCACGCCCTCCAGACGGTGAAACGGTCCCTATTTGTGCCGTCGCCCGTTTGGGTCGTGGTGGGCTCTTGAAGAAACCGGGCTCGCGTCCTGGAAATGCCTTGCTCGAATTCTCTCGCACCGGGGTCTACATTGTCGATGAATTCCGTTGAGGGCTTGAGCGGAACAACAGGGAGTAGAACATGCGAGTGGTTTCTTTGCTTATGCTTGCTGTGATGACGAGCACCGGATGCGCCCACACCCAACAACCGCCGGAGCGGAAAGTCTATGTTATTTCCGATGATTCGAGTGGAGTAGGGGGAGCGGGCGGTTACGACTGCGCCGAAGAACAGAACAAGTGTTTCGACAGATGCTGGAACCGTGCGCCCCCACTTACGAGCATCAAAAGGGGATCTGGCAAGCATCATGAATACTGCACCGAGGAGTGCCGAAAAGAATACAATGACTGTGTTGATGAACAGGAACAACTAGAGCGGGAGAGGAAGAAGGATCGGCATTTCTCGAACATCGACGCGGCGCTTGAATGGCTAAGAAATCATAAAACCGAGGTGGCCATTGGATCCGTTGTTGTCGTTGCTGGCGTCGCGTTCGTGGTTGCAACAGGTGGCGGCGGCGCCCTGATTTTGGCTCCTCTTGCTCTTTAAAGGCTCGGCACTCAAATGGCGCAAATAAAAGAATTTGAGATGGATGATGCTCTCAGAATTCTGGATGCTGCAAGCAAGAAGTATGAGGGGGGTTCAAAAGAGGAGGCGACAATCCAACTTGCCGCGATTTCGCTGCTCTACGTTAGACGCATAAAAAGACTGGACGACTTCCTGAAGTATTATCAGGAGTTTTTTGACCCTGCGTTCAAGGTCAAGGTTTCTCATGCATTTGCGACGCAGAAGGAGGCTGATGATTGGCTATCCAGCGGAAAAGCGACCGATGGAGAACTCGTCAGCATCGGGGGCCAAGGCTTCCAAGTGATCCAGTCAACGAGGGGGCTGAGTTTTCTTAGGACGCCGCTTCCGGAAGAACTCGGGCCTCCAGCCTCCGAGTAAGGCCCATTGAGGGACAATCACAGTTGGCAGACACTGAGGCGCCCCATCCTACATAGGGGGGGTCGTCACAAATTTTGTTTTCTGGAGATAGAATGTTCAGCACACTTGAGTAGTTCTGCAACCATCCTTTCCGCGTAGACAAGCGTTCAGGGAGGGGGACGCTGGAATACAGGTTTGTTCTCAAGAAAGGCGTCTTATACATCGAGATTCTGAAAAATCTAGACTCTAGTGGCCAGCCAGCCAGCGGCACTTACACCAAGGGCCCCGTAAGCCTAAAGGTAAGCGTTCACGCGTCTGGCTTGGCTGAGGAGTGGCCAGGAGCAAACTGACCGGAGAAGTGGTGCTGGACAGGGTGACTGCGGGCGTGGTGTAGCAGTGGCGTGACCGAGGCAGACCCCAGAGATGCGCGCATCGCCCAGCTCGAAGCCGAGCTGGCCGAAGCACGTGCGAGCATCGCCGAGCTGAAGCAGCAGTTGGCCGAAGCGCGGGCCACCATCGCCGAGCTGCGGGCGCGGTTGGGGCAGAATTCGCGCAACTCCAACAAGCCGCCCTCCTCGGACGGGCCAGGAGTGAAGAGGGAGCGCAAGGAGCCCACGGGGAGGAAGCCGGGAGGACAGCCTGGGCACAAGGGGCACCGGCGTGAGTTGTTGCCGCCCGAGAAGGTGGACGAGGTGGTGGCAGTGCAACCCAAGGGGTGCAGCCGGTGCGGCGGCGAGCTCGAGCAGAGGAAGGAGGGGCCGGCTGCGTGGAGGCACCAGGTGATGGAACTGCCCGAGGTGAAGCCGCGCGTCACCGAGTACCAGCTGTGCTACGGGCACTGCGCGAGGTGTGAGGTGTGGACGCAGGCCGAGCTGCCCCAGGGCGTGCCGAGCGGAGCCTTCGGCCCCCGGCTCACCGCGGTGGTGGCATTGCTGACAGGCCGGCTGCGGCTGACGAAGCGGCTGGTGCAGGAGTTTCTCTCCAGCGTGCTGGGGGTGGAGGTGGCCCTGGGGAGCATCTCCAAGTTGGAGAGGAGTATGAGCGCCGCGCTGCAAGCGCCCGTGGAAGAGGCGCGCGCGTACGTGCGCGAGGCCTCGAGTGTGAATGCGGATGAAACCAGCTGGCGCGAGAAGCTGAAGAAGGCGTGGTTGTGGGTGGCCGCCACGACGCTGGTAACTGTGTTCTGCATCCACCGCGAGCGCAGCGGCGAGGCCGCCCGGCAATTGCTGGGCGAGGACTTCGTGGGCTTCGTGGGCAGCGACAGGTGGAGCGGGTACAGCTGGGTGGACATCCACCTGCGGCAGCTGTGCTGGGCGCACCTGCGGCGCGACTTCCAGAAGTGGGTGGACAGGGGCACAGCGGCAAAGCCCCTGGGCCGAGCCCTGCTGGGGCAGACCAGGAAGCTCTTCGAGCTGTACCACCAATGGCGAGACGGGACGCTGCCGCGTCCTGCCTTCCAGGCGCGAATGCGCGAGGTAGAGGCCGCGGTGGCGCGACTGCTGCGCAGGGCACAGGTATGCCCGGACCAGAAGGTGGCCGGCATGGCCGAGGCCATCCTCCAGTTGGAGCCGGCCCTGTGGGCCTTCGTGCACATGGAGGAGGTGGAGCCCACCAACAACCGGGCCGAGCGTGCGCTGCGCCCCGCCGTCTGCATGCGCAAGGGCAGCTTCGGCACTCACAGCGCCGAAGGCAGCCGCTACATCGAGCGGATGCTGACGGCCGTCACCACGCTCCAACAGCAGCAGCGTAACGTGCTCGATTTCCTGACTGCGGCCATGCGCGCTCATTTGCATGGACAGCCTGCTCCCT
>DASQMW010000026.1:0-9134 GCA_035645295.1 Archangium sp. | reverse complement strand
GGAGCCGGCCCTGGCCGACGAGGAAGACCGGCCGTTCCGCAGCGGGCTGTTCTCCAGCCTGTCCAATCCGAACACGATGCCGTTCTACCTGAGCATCCTCGCTCCCACGGTGGTGCCGGGCATCCCGCTGTGGGTACGCGTGGCGGCGGCCGCGGGCATCGTGACACTCGCCATGGCGTGGTACGGGACACTGGCCTGGGGCCTGTCCACCGGGCACGTCCGGCGGGCGTACTCCCGGCGCGAGCCGCTCATCCGCCAGGTGCTCGCGCTGGTGCTGGTGGCCTACGGGCTCCGGCTGCTGGTGACGGGGTAGGCGGGGGGCCGCAGGTAGCCCAGGAACGAGCGCAGCCCGGTGGCACGGAGCGCCCCGTGGCTTTGCACTCCCCGCTCACATGGGAACTACATTTTTCCAAGGACAACGGCTTGGGCGGTTGATTCCCAATAATCAAGATTGTTTCTGCCTGTTCCTTAGAAAATTGATTTTTCAGTATACAACAGTCTTCCCGGTGTCTGCCCTCGAGCCACAGGAGCCCCCAGCTCCCGCCAGAGGGCTGGAGACGGGTTTGGCTCATGGAGGCCGCATGTTGTTACGGAAGAAGTCTGTCTCAAGAGGGAGTCTCCCGGGCTTACGGCTCGGAGCGTTGGCGGCATTGCTCACCCTGGGAGGAGCCGGCTGTCAGGAGTCGCAGGAGTCACCGGTGGAGGCCGGGACGTCGACTGGCACCGCGCCGCGGGCCTCGCGAGTCCCCCTTGCCCCGGAGCAGCGCACGGAGCTGACGAGCGATGGCCAGGAAGTAGTGAGTGGCGAACTGCTGGTGCGCTTCAAGGACGGCTCGGAGGGCGAGGTGGGGACGCATGGGCTGCTGGGAGCGCGGGTGCTGGAGAGCTACCGCTCCGTCCCCGGCCTCCAGCGCGTGCTGCTGCCGGCCAGCTTGAACGTGGAGGGCGCCGTGGAGGCCTACCGCGCCGATCCGAACGTGCTCTACGCCGAGCCCAACTACGTCTACCGCATCGACGCGACGCCGGACGATGCCGAGTTCGACGAGCTGTGGGGCCTGCACAACACCGGGCAGAGCAGTGGCACGCCCGACGTGGACCTCAACATGCCGGAGGCGTGGGAGCTGACCACCGGCAGCGAGGAGACGATCATCGCGGTGATCGACACGGGCATCAACTACCTGCACGAGGACCTGGCCGACAACATGTGGGTCAACCCCGGCGAAATCCCCGGCAACGAGGTGGATGACGACGGCAACGGCTACGTGGATGACGTGCACGGCATCAACACCATCACCGGCAGCGGCGACCCGCTGGACGACAACAAGCACGGCAGCCACTGCGCGGGCACCATCGCCGGCCGCGGCGACAACGGCAAGGGCGTGGCGGGCGTGAACTGGCGGGCGAAGCTCATCGGCTGCAAGTTCCTCAGCGCCACGGGCGGCGGCAGCACGGCGGACGCCGTGGAGTGCATGGACTACCTGTACGGCCTGCGCACGCGCACGGCCCACCCGGTGAACATCGTCGCCACCAGCAATTCGTGGGGCGGCGGCACCTTCTCCCAGGCGCTCCAGGATGCCATCGCCCGGCACCAGCAGGCGGGCATGCTCTTCATCGCCGCGGCGGGCAACAACAACGCCAACAACGACATCAGCAACAACTACCCCTCCAACTACCCGCTGCCCAACATCATCGCCGTGGCGGCCATCGACCGGAAGGACGCGCTGGCCAGCTTCTCCAGCTATGGCCGCCGGCGGGTACACGTGGGCGCGCCGGGCGTGGATGTATTCAGCTCCGTGCTGGATCAGGACTATGCCCTGCTCAGCGGTACCTCCATGGCCACCCCGCACGTCGCGGGCCTGGTGGGTCTGCTCAAGGCCCAGGCGCCTGACCGGGACTGGCGCGCGCTGAAGAACCTGGTGATGGCGGGTGGCGTGGACTCGGCCGCCCTGTCGGGCAAGACGATCTCCGGCCGGCGCATCCGCGCCGCGGACGTGGGCGGCAAGGGCTCGCTCACCTGCGAGAACCAGGTGCTCACCAGCCGGATCTCTCCTTTCACCAACACGTTGCAGATCTTGCGCGGAGGCGCGGTGGAGCTCTCCGCGCTCCACATCAACTGCGCCAACCCGGCGGGTCCGCTGGAGCTGAGCGTGTCCCCCAGCGGCGGCCCGGTGCCCCTGGTGGATGACGGGCGGGGCATGGACCTGGCCGCGGGGGATGGCCTCTACTTCGCCCAGTGGCGGCCTCCCAGCGCGGGCACCTACACCCTCTCCTTCCCCAGCAGCGAGACGGTCACCGTCACCGCGATGGACGTGTACCGCCCGGCGCGCCCGGTGCCCTTCGAGTGGCGCACCATCACGGGTACCGCCCTCAACGTGGCGGACGGCACGGTGGTGCATGTGCCCACGCCCTTCCCCGTGCGCTACGGCAACCACCTGGGCTTCGCCGAGGCGTGGGTGTCCGCGGAGGGCTACCTGAGCTTCACCGACTCGCGCTTCAGCAGCACCAACTCCCGGCTGCCCACCACCAACTGGGGCACGCTGGTGGCGCCCTTCTGGGACAACCTCCACACCACCGCCTCGCCCCCCGGCAACGTGTACCACGAGGTGCTGGGCACGGCGCCCCACCGCGAGTGGGTCATCGAGTGGCGCAACATCGGCAACTACGCCCGGCGCACGGACGTGCCCTACCCCACCGCCACCTTCCAGGTGGTGTTCAAGGAGGACAGCTCGGAGGTGCGCTTCAACTACCTGGACGTGGACTTCCAGGATGGCACGGGCACGTATGACCGGGGCGGCTCGGCCACGGTGGGTGTCCAGGTCATCTCCACGGACGCCACCCTGTACGGCTACAACACCAAGAGCCTGAGCAACAACCAGTCCCTGCTGTTCCAGACGAACGCGCCCCCGGTGGTGGACACGCTCGTGGCGTCGCCCGCCACGGTGTCCGAGGGCGGCAAGCTGGACTTCACCGCCGCCTTCTCGGACGCGGACGGCGCGGCGGACGCGGACTGGACGGCCGAGTTCGACTTCGACTACGTGGGCACCACCTTCACCGTGGACTCCACGCAGACGTTCCCGGCGGAGGGCACCGTCACCGCCAGCCGCACCTATCCGCAGAGCGGGCGCTATGTCGTCGCCTTGCGCGTGAAGGACAGGGACGGCGGCACCTCCGCGGTGCGCACCCTGGTGGTGAACGTGGACAACGTGGTCCCCGTGGCCACGTTGCCCGCCGCCACCCCCTCCAGCACGAGCGAGGGGCAGACGGTGCACCTGGAGGCCTCGTTCACCGACGTGAGCCCCTCCGACGGCCCGTGGAAGGTGGAGTGGGACTTCGACTACGACGGCAGCGGGTTCAACCCCGACCGGGTGCAGAGCCTCAACGCGCAGGGCCCCATCACCCTGGACCAGGTCTTCCGCCGTGATGGCACCTTCACGGTAGCCATGCGCGTGGTGGACAGGGACAACGGGGCCTCGGGCATCCAGACCACCTCGCTCACCATCTCGGATGTGCGGCCGGTGCTGAGCGCGCTCTCGGCGCCCGCCAGCGTGGTGGAGGGCGGCGGCTACTCGCTGACCACCTCCTTTACCGATCCGGGGGACAAGGCCTCGCCGTGGACCGTCCAGTTCGACCTGGACTACGACGGAACCACCTTCGACGTGGACAGCGCGAAGAGCTACACGGCGGGTGGGGACGTGGGGATGGGCCATGTCTTCGAGGAGGACGGCGGGCGCGTCATCGCCGCGCGCATCGTGGACAGCGACGGCAGCGTCTCCGAGGTGCGGACGGTGAACCTGAACGTGCTGGATCCGAGCCCGGTGCTTCTCGGGGCCGTGGCCACCCCGCTCTCCGGCAACGAGCCCCGGACGGCGGAGTTCCGCATCACGGCCGCGAGCGGCTCTCCCACCGCGTCGATGGATCCGGTGCGCTACTACTTCTGGGACTTCGACGGGGACGGCGAGGTGGACCACGTGAGCTCGGATCCACGCGCCGTGTACCGCTACCTGGACAATCCCCCGGAGGGTGACACCTGGCGGGCCACCGTCTGGGTGGAGGACGAGGACAGCCGCACGCCGCACACCTTCTCCATCGAGGTGAAGAACGCGCCGCCCACGCTGGCGGCGGTGGCCTCCACGCACACGGCCACCGCGGGCGAGCCGTTCCAGCTCCAACTCCGGGCCACGGACCCCGCGGGCGGGAGGGATCCACTCACCTGGAAGCTCACGAGCGCCCCCCCGGGCATGACCGTGAGCAGCACGGGGCTCATCCAGTGGGTGCCCACCTCGCCGCAGGCGGCGGCCGACGGCAAGCCGCATACGGTGACCGTGATGGTCAGCGATGATGACGGCGCGGAGGTGACGGCGGGCTTCACCGTCAACGTCGCCTACAACCCGGTCAACGGCACGCCGGGGGCTCCGGTGACGGTGGGCCCCTCCACGGGCTCGGTGCTCTACGACACGAAGCCGGTCCTGGTCGTGCTCAACGCGAAGGATCCGGACGGAGACCTGCTCACCTACGAGTTCGAGGTGTACGCCGGCGGGCTCGACGGAGCGCGGGTGGCGGGCGCGAGCGCGAGCGCGGTGGCCTCGGGTGAGAACGGCACGCGCTTCCAGGTGATGGAGGCGCTCGAGGCGGGCCAGTACTCCTGGCGGGTCCGGGCGACGGACAGCCGGGGTGCGCAGGGCCCGTGGTCGGAGGTGGCCACGTTCCAGGTGCAGCCGCTCGAGCAGGGCAACGGCTGCTCCACGGCCGGTGGCTCGTTCGGGGGTCTGCTGCCGCTGCTGGTGGTGGCGCTCGGTCTGAGGCGCCGCCGGCCGTAGCGCCTTCCCGTAGAACAGCGTGGCTCCTGCCTCCGCACCGCGTCCGCGCGGAGTGGAGGCAGGGGCCGAACCGGCGCTGACCTTGTCCTCGCCAACCTCAGCAACGCCAACCTCAGCGGCGCTGACCTCATCGGGGCCGGAACGTGGCCCCGGTCATCTCCGGCAGCGGAGTGGAACTGGCGAGAGTGCACCGGCTGGTGAGTTGCACGGCGGAACCCACACTGTGGAGAGAGAGGAGGGCAAGGGCTCTCCCTCCACCGTGCGCCTGCCGCGGGAGCTGGGCGTGCGCGAGGTCCAGGTGGAGCAGTCGGACTGACGCTTCAGGGGCCGATGGAAGTGGGGGCGCGGGGCACGGTCCCTACGGCGACGTAGCACTTGCCCTGGTACTCGGCCGCTCCTTCGGAACAAGGCGGGCGTCTGGCGATTTCCATCCAGCACCCTCCGTGGAGCTCCACTTCGGCGCGCTTTGCATCACACGGAGGCTTTTTCTGTCCTTCGAAGGGCTTGTTGGGCATGGGGAATCCCTCAATCCCTGTCACGGGCCCATCGCTCGAACGAATGAAGATTGGCTTCTCCGCCATGGAGTGCACCGCTTGGAAGTGCACCTCCTGCGGGGGCACGGTGGCCCGTGGCCAGAGGACCACCGCGAGTGCGAGCAGCGAAGCCAGCCCCAGGGCACCACCGGGCGAACCGAGCCGGCCCGCCGGACGCGGACGAGACTCCTTCGCACCTCCCGTCAGGTGGGCTCGCGCCTCCGGCCGCGTGTCGATGCGCACGAGGGCCGCGGCCCACCGCTCGATCATCCACGACAGTTGCCGTGGTTGCCCGTTCACGGGCGCGTGCTCCACCTCCAGCGCGAGGTAGGGCGGTGAGACGTTGGCGGTGACGCGCACCTGCCAGTCCTCTTCCGCGCGCAGATCTCCTTTTGGGCCGGGCATGAGCACCAGGGCGGGGTTGCCCGTCTCGTTGTTGCGCGCCTCGTACAGGCGCCCCAGTCCTCCGCCGATGGCGCGATGGCGCAGGGTGACGTGATACGGCCCCAGCGGTCCTCCGCTCCAGGATGTGTCTTCCTTTTTCATGACGTCCTCCCGAGGGCGGGTTCCTAGCACGGAGACGCAACGGATGACCAGACAGGTCTCCCTTGCGCACTGCGTGCATACCACGTTCGCGGTAGGGTGGCGAGGTTCTCCTACGCCGTGCTCGCGACGATTCGCGTGGTCGCCGGAGCCGGGGGAGCGCTCCTTCTCGTGAAGAAACACACGTGAGGCCTGCTCCGCGCCTCACTCCATCAGGTTGGCCTTGAAGACCTGATTGGCTCCGGCGCGGACGACGTACTCCACCTGCTTCTCCTTTCTACCCGGGTGCCGAATCCCGGGAAGGGCCTCCTGTTCCTACAGGGCCTTCAAGTACTTGATGGCCGAGGCCTCCTCGCCGGAGGTCCAACCTTGCTCCATGAGCTGGATGAGGAGGTCCTTGAACTCCTGGTCCAGCTTCAGCGCGAGATGCTGTGCGCCTCCACGGTTCTTGACGAGCTGGACATAGGCGAGGGCGACGTCGTCGGAGTCACTCGAGTACCGCTCGGCAAGCACCGCGAAGACGGACTTCACGAAGTTGAGATCCACCCCTCCACGCTCGTAGAGCGCCTTGGCGAGCCCCTGCTCATCCGTGGAGAACGGCCTCGTGAATTTGTCGACCAGCGCCGCCACGCGCTGGCTCCCCACGGGGACCAGCTCGACATACAGCTCATCCGCGACGAGAGAGCCCACGACACCACCAATCGCGACGCCGACCGCGACTCCGACGGGCCCGAACCAGATTCCCGCCAGCGCCCCAGCCGCCGCGCCGCCCGCGAAGCCCCCTCCGAAACCTGCGGCTTCGCGGCCCGCCGTGTCGAGCTTGTTGCTCGACGTCGCGACATTGTAGATGGAGACCGCGATGGACAGGACCCAGAGGGCCCGGCCCGCCGCGCCCAGGCGGCGCGCGCTGGCGCTGACCTTGGGGTTGGCGCGCCCCGCGCTGTCCACGATCTCGAGGAGAATGGCCTCCTGCTGATGCTTGCCCAGCTTGTCGAAGGGCATCTTGAACTTCTGTTGGGAGTACTTCTCCAGGAGCTTCTCGAAGGCGAGACCCTTGCTCTTGAGCGCCTTCGCCTTCGCGCGGCCCAGCTCCGAGGAGCGCACCCGAGCCATCTCCATGATCTCGTTGCGCATCTGATGGGCGGCTTCCGCCGCTTGCCGGGCCGTCATCGAGCCATTCGCATGGGCCTGACGAAGCTGCTCGGAGAACTCCTGCGTCGTCTGCATGTACCAGGCCCTGACCTTGCTATCGCGGATGAAGCGATAGCCGAAGTTGAGGGCCTGGACCTGGAGTTGCTGAATGCTCTGTTCGACGACCGGATCTTGCGAGGGCATCTCACTTCCCCTTCGTGGTCCCTTGAGCTTCCTGGATGGTCAAATAATGCCGGGAGAAGAAGCGTCCCTTGAGGGGCCTGGCGAAAGGCGGCAGACGCCTGCTCACGTGGAAGACTCCCTCGGGATGAATGCTCAAGAGCAGCCGTGTGCCCTCGAAGAAATCAAAGAGGATCCGCTGCTCACTCTCGGCATGGATGCCGGACAGGACGCCCGGCGTGTACGGCTGTGCCAGCTCGAGCCCATCCAGGAACTGGAGGCGCGAGTCGAGCAGCACGATTTGAAGGGCTTCTTCGTAGGGCGAGTTGTCCGTGAAGAACAGCAGAGAGAAGCCCGGCTGGAGCTGGAATTGCGCTTCGAGACTGGCCGCATGGATGCGCAGGCCCGTCTCCCGCCCCTCATGGAGAAGCGTGCCCTGGGGCCCCTCCCCTGTCGCGGGCTCGCCGCGAAGGGTGAAGCTGGACAGAGGCGTCAAGGCAGGCCGTCCTTTCCAGGTTGTTTCAGAAGCATCGGGGCGATTCTACCGCAGTTGCACGGGCATTGAACGGCGTCACGCAGCGGCGTCCAGCCGTGCTTTTCTTCGTGGGGTGTGGCAATCCGCTCCCCCAAGCAGGTGAGGAGGGGGCGAGCGTGCCACCCGTCAGCAGCCCTCCTCCACCCCTCGGTTCCAGCCCTCCCCCTCAACAGGGCCCCCATCCCCCCTATCCGTACCCGCTGGAAGCGCACCTTCCGACCCATGCGCCCTCCGCTGCTGGGGTAGCCTCCCCGCCCGCCCCGGCGGTCCGGGGCCTCGGAGGCTCGGATGGCAGCACGCAAGGCGATGGCGAAGAAGACACCCAGGAAGAAGACACCCACGAAGAATCCCCCTGCAAGGAAGAGCGCCGCGAGGAAGAGCGCCGCGAGGAAGACGCCCGCGAAGACCCCGGCGAAGGGCGCGGCTGCGAAGAAGGCACCTGCGAAGGGCGCGGCCGCCAAGAAGACCCCTGACCGCCAATACCTGCGCCGCGAGGACCTCGGCGCCCCGGCGGACGCCTTCTTCGCGCAGCAACCCCCGGAGCGGCGCGAGCACCTCGAGGCCCTGCGTGCCCTGGTGAAGAAGGCCGCCCCCGGCGCCCGCGAGTCCATGAAGTGGGGCATGCCCTACTACCAACTGAAGGGCGGGTTCTGTGCGCTCTACACCTCGAAGACCTACGCCGCCCTCAGCATCATGGCGCCCCCGGAGAAGCTCGACGACCCGGAAGGAAAGCTCGAGGGCACCGGGAAGACCATGCGCCACCTCAAGGTGCGCAGCGCCGCGGACCTCGACGAGGCGAGCATCCTGCGCTGGGTGAAGGCCGCGGTGGCGCACCACTCCTGAAGGAGGCACGCCCGGAGGTGGCCTGCCGACGCAAGCACCTGGTTCTCCTCGTTCACGACGGATTCAGCAGCGGATTTGGCCGGCAGCCAGCGGATTTTCCGCACGAATGTGAGTCCGGGCTCCACGTGCTATCGCGTGGCGGACGACTACGAGGTGGAGGTGTTCGAGTGTGTCTCCGTGGGACGCCAGATGCCCGTCCGGCACTGACCCGAAGGAGTGCTCGAGTCCGATGAGGCGGGTGCGGCGCTAGTCTCGCCGACGCTCCACGCGCCGCTTGATGCGGCTGTAACCGCCCAGGCTGGGGCTCATGACGAAGTTCCAAAGCGTCGCCGTCCACGATTGGTGCGACAGGAGACCGTCGTAAAACTCCGGAGCCATCGCTCGTAGCTTCGGCAGGCGCGAGCCAGGAACGTAGGGGAAGTCGTGGTGCTCGTTGTGGTAGCCGACATTGAACGCGAGCACGTTGAGCGGCCCGTAGTACGAGTAGGTCTCCTGCCCTTCGCGGAAGACGTAGTGCTCCGAGATGTAGTGTCCGGCAATCGGATGTAGCCC
>DASQMW010000025.1:0-11946 GCA_035645295.1 Archangium sp. | reverse complement strand
GGCTCGAACCGCCAGGAGACCCCGGCGAGCCCCGCGTCCACGGACCTCGCCGAGCGCAGCCGCGCGCTCGCCAGGCGCATCATCATCGCGGACGGCCACGTCGACGTGCCCTACCGCCTCCACGAGAAGCTGGGGCCGGATGGCGAGCCCACCGAGGACGTCTCGCAGCGCACCGCCGGGGGCGACTTCGACTACCCGCGCGCCGTGGAAGGCGGGTTCGACGTGGCCTTCATGTCCATCTACATCCCCGCCGAGCTCCAGGCGAAGCCCGGGGCCTCGAAGGCCCTCGCGGACTCGCTGATCGACATGGTGGAGAAGATCGCCCGCACGTCGCCCGGGAAGTTCGCCATGGCCCACTCCGTCGAGCAGGCCCGGCGCAACACCCAGGAGGGCAAGGTGTCCTTCGCGCTGGGCATCGAGAACGGCTCCGCCATCGAGGACTCGCTGCAGAACGTGGCGCACTTCCACCAGCGCGGCGTGCGCTACATCACCCTCACGCACTCCAGGGACAACCAGCTCAGCGATTCCTCCTTCAACTCGGGCAAGCACACCTGGAATGGACTCAGCCCCTTCGGCAAGCAGGTGGTGGCCGAGATGAACCGCGTGGGCATCATGGTGGATGTCTCGCACCTCTCGGATGACGCCATCCGCCATGCGGTGGAGGTGAGCCAGGTGCCCGTCATCGCTTCGCACTCCTCGTGCCGTCACTTCACGCCCGGCTTCGAGCGCAACATCAGCGACGAGCTCATCCGTGCCCTGGCCGCGAAGGGTGGGGTGGTGATGATCAACTTCGGCTCCGCCTTCCTGACCCAGGCCTACAACGCCTACGAGCTGGAGGGCCGCAAGGCGGTGGAGGCCTTTGGCAAGGCGCGCGGCCTGTCTCCGGGCAGCCCCGAGATCGCGGCGTTCGTGGAGTCCTATATGCGCGAGCATCCCGCCCCGCTCGTCCGGGTGGAGGACGTGGCCGATCACATCGATCACGTGGTGAAGCTGGTGGGCATCGACCACGTGGGACTTGGCTCCGACTTCGATGGCGTGGGACCGACGCTCCCCATCGGGCTCAAGGACGTGTCCCAGTATCCCAACCTCTTCCGCGTCCTGCTCGAGCGCGGCTACAGCGAGGCGGACATCGAGAAGATCGCCTCGGGAAACGTCTTCCGCGTGTGGCAGCGCGTCGAGTCCCACGCCGCCAGCCGCTGAGCACCGGCGCGCCCTGAACGAACCTGTCTGGAAACCCGCTGGAGAAGAACCTTTTTGGTAAGGTTGTCGAGAAGACCGGCGAGTGCCGTCGGCGGAACCGAGAGGAGTCACATGGCGGACGAGAAGAAGTGGAAGGGAGGCAGGCTGGGGCCGTTCGGCATCGGCCGGAGGATCGAGGGCGTGGAGGCGGACCTGGGGCGCCTGTACGAGGCGCACAACACCCAGACGGGAGTGGCGGCCGTGGTGCTGGTTCCCGGCCGCGGCATGGACTGGGAGCCCGAGGAATCCTGGCAGGTGCGCGTCTCCTCGAACGAGGCACCTGCCTATGTGGCCCTGGAGGTGGAGCGGGGTCCCGCCTCGGGCACGTTGCCGGAACTGGCGCGGATATTCGATCTGCTCACCTCGGCGCTCGAGCGGGTAGAGCGGAATGTCCAGGCGCGCGAGCACCTGACGCGCCAGCCGGTGGGACGGGTGAAGTTGTACGTGGGGCGGGCGCGCCGGCTGCTGCGCTCCTGGCGATGGCGCGCCGCCTCGGGTCTCGCTCTCGTCACCCTGGGCACGGGCCTCTGGTTTCTCTTCTCGGGAGCCGGGAGCGGGGAACACGTCTCTCACGGCGTGGTCCAGGAGGCCCTGTCTCAGGCCGATGCGCCCGGGCTTATCAGCACGTACAACCCGGAGACAGGTGTCATCGCCTACCCCATGCCAGAGAAGCCCTTCCGGAATCAGGCGGCGGTGCCCTGCAAACCAGAGCTGGACGAGGTGGAGATCAACGGCGGTTGCTGGGTGACTCTCGAGAGGAAACCGCCCTGCAACAAGATCCAGGCCGAGTACCGGGGCAAGTGTTACATGCCGGTCGCGAAGGACAGAGGCCCGCGCGAGCCCCAGTCCATCCAACCGTGAAGACGCACCCATCCCAGGGGTGAGGGGACACGCTGTGATGACAAAGAAGCGTGTGCTCGAAACCGGCAAGCGCCGTGTCAGGGCCAGCCTCGGCTCGCTTGTCTTGGTGCTGCTGCTTCTGGGAGGGTGCTCCACCGGACGCCCGAGTGCCTGGTTCCACGCCACCTCCGGGCCGAGACAGTCCGTAGGCCCTCGCGCGCCAGGCAATGCGACGGGTGGGGCCGGGTCCAGCCTGTCCTCCAGTGACGCCGAGGAACTCCTCGCCCCGTTCCTCTCGTGCACCTCGCCCGCGGCCTTCGTCCAACTGCAGCGCGGGATGGACATGGCCCGGCTGGTGGAGCGGTTGGATGACTGGAGCGCCGTGCGGCTCGGGGCCCTGGGGCCCGTGCATCCAGAGGCCGCCGAAGTCCTCAACCGCAAGCGCGCCTCCTTCCTCGTCACCGCCACCCGGGAGTACGGCCCCGCGCTCGCCGAGGTGTTCGCGCTCTTCGTCCTCCACTCCGCTTTCGACGAGGATGTGAAGCAGGTGCTGCGCCAGCTGGCCCGGGACAAGAGGCTGGGGCAGACACTGGAGAAGATGGCCGTGGCCCGCGAGCACCTGCGGCGCCGAGGCTTCCACCTCTCGGACTACCCGGACCGGCCCGAGCGCCCAGGCGATGGCCTGCGAGGCGCTGGGGAGGGGATGGGGGAGTTGCTCTCCTCGGCCCCGCTCTTCCAGATGGGCGGAGGCCTGGAGTACGCCGCGCGCAAGGGGCAGTTGCCTCCGCCCTACCGGCAGGCGCTGGACGAGGTGGAGGATGCGCTGGCCAGGCGCGCCCTGGAGCCGGGCAGCGTGCTGCTGGGGGTGGTGGACGAGCTGACGTTCGGCGTGCCCCTGGGCTTCTACTACCTCGCGGCCGGGGTGAGCCAGGGCGTGTCCTCCCTGTCCGAAGGGCAGTACGAGCAGGCCACGCGGGAGCTGACACCCGTGGCGCTCATGGTGGCTCTGTATGCCGGGGGCAAGGGCGTGCGCTACCTCTCGCAAGGGAGAGGTGCGCCGGACACCTCGGCGGGAGGGACGCGGCCGCTCCAGGCGCTGGAACTGGGGCTGGAGGAACTGAAGGCGACGGCGCAGCGGCTCCGGGAGCAATTGGGAGGGGAGGGCCTTCAGGAGGTGGCCCGCTACCTGCGGGCGGACCCGGAGGCGGCGCTCCTCGTCATTGACGGAGGAGAGGCCGGAGCGGCGGCCCTCTACGAGGCCCGGGGCAACGTGCCCAAGGCACGGGCTTGGTTGTCCCAGGCGAAGTCCGAGCAGCCGGGCGCCACCCGCACGCGCGGCGGAGCCGGGAAGAGTCCAGGCGGCGTGGCCTCGCTCGTGGACGACGCCGCGGGCCTCAACCGGGAGGTGTTGGACGCCAGATTCCTGGAGGTGGAGCCCGACGTCCCGGGCCCGCGCCTTTCCGGAGACGTGGCGGTGCTGGAGACGCAACTGGCGGCCCTGGAGAAGACTCCGCCAGTTGGAGCCTCCGGCCACTCCCGCTGGAGCGACTACCTCCAGTACGGCAAAGAGCGCCTGGCGGACCTCCAGCAGGGCAGGAAGGCGAAAAGAGGGAGGCAGATCGAGCCGCCCCTCAAGTGGGAGGGGTACCAGAAGATGCGGGAGCTCGTGCTCCGCGGCCTGCTCTTCGAGCGCGACATGGTGAAGCTGCTGCGCGCCGATGCAGTCCTCCCCCAGTCGCAACGCCTTTTCCTCGAGGACTTCACGGAGCCCCGCGTCGAGACGTACGTGGGCGTGCGCAAGCCGGAGAGCGGCCTGCGCTTCGTGGACGTGCTCGTTATCGAGCAGAAGCCGCCTCCCGGGCAGCCGCCTCGTGTGGAGACGTTCAGCTTCAAGAGCCGCGACTTCTCGGGGGTGAAATCCGATGCGCTGAAGGCACGAATGATAGCGGACGCGAGGGAAGCACTGGGGTACTACGGCGAGACACTCGATATCCGCCGACCCGGTCTCGAGTCCCAGGTGGAAGTCCAGCGGGTCCGCCTCATCTACGAGCGCGGCGAATTCATGCCGAAGGACTCCGGTATGTTGAAGGCCGCCCTTGAAGAAGCTCGACTGAAGGTCCCCAAAGTGGAGGTGCTGTTCCAATGAGGGTGTTGGAGTTTCATGACCTGAAGGTGGAGGATCGCCTCCACCTCGAGTTCAAGGCGTCCTTCAGTCAGCGGGCCGCGTTGGAAGGCGAGCTGGAGCCCTTCCTCGCGGCGCTCGAGGAGTACGCCGGCGAGTGGATGCCGGATGTCGTCAACGGCAAGCGTCGGCGAAAATACTCTCGCGCCGCTATCTGGAAGGCACTGAAGGAGCGGCGCGATGAAAACAGTACGGGGGTTGGGCTCTACCGCACGACATGGCCTGCATTGGACATGTCGCTCAGCCTCTACTTCCCGCCGCTTCCTCCCGAATTTCGTGTATGGGTCGCGGTCCAACCGCTTTCCTGCTTTTCGGAGGCGGAGTGCTGCCGCCAATTCGTGGAGATGGTGCGCGCTTGGGCTTCCCATCATCCAGTCACCCATGCCATGGCCCACAGCCTGGCTGACGACGAGTTGGCGGGCGCTCCCTTTTTCGGGCGCGATATGCGGACCACCCTTCGAGATGGCTTCGACAAGATCCACGAGGTGTGCTGGCTCAACGTCTTCGGCCCGAAGCTGGTGGAGGCGGTGGGCCGCGAGCGCATGCTGTCCACGCCGGCATGGCGGGTGGAGGAACTCCCCAACGGCTGTGTTCTCCTGGTGACGTGGCCCACGGCCGCGGACTTCGCCAGCGACGAGGCACGGCTCGCCCAGGCCCGGGCCCACGTCCACCTCCGGCCGGACCTGGACTTCGACACCGTATTGCGCACCCTGCGCGAGCGCAGTGCCGCCCTCGCTCCCATGGAGCCCCGCTTCCACCCGGACGTGGCCCCGCTCCTCTCGCGCGTGGTGGACCGCGCCGCCATTCACGAGCGCCAGCGCAGGATTGCCGAGCTCAATGCGTGGCAGCCGCCCGAGCCCGAGGAGTGGGAGCCCGCTGGGGATGCCCTGCCTCCGGATGTGGAGCACCCGGAGCGCGTTCTCGAGCAGTACAGCCTCTTCGCCGAGCACCTCGTGGCGATGCTGCACACCGAGGTGCCTTCGGTCTTCAAGGAAACCCCCGAGTCCCTCACGGACGTCGACTTCTACTTCTGGCGCGAGGACTTCCCCAAGACGCGCCCGCGGGAAGTCCTCGACGAGCACGTGGTGCCAGCGGTGGGCGCCTACCTGGGCCAGGTATTGGTGAGCAACCTGGGGGGGCGGTGGATACCGCGCAGGAAGCTCGGAGAGGCGCAGGTGAGGGTAGGCGACCGCGTCTGGTGGCCCATGATCCGGGCGCATCGCTACCTGCGCTCCCGCCAGTCGCTGCTGGACTTCTCCCTCACGCACCTCTACCGCGAGGCCCAGCGGCACCTCGCTCCCGAATCCTGACGGCCGATCCAGGGGGTCCCCCACGGCCGGGCACGATAGCTCACGTCTCCCGCGACTCGCTCCACCGGCTCGCCGCGCGCCAGGCGGACCACAACAGGAGCCCGAGCACCGCCTCCCCGAGGAGGAAGGGCACGCCACCCCACAGCACCAGGCGCCGGGCCAGGGCCTTGTCCATCGCGAAGGCCGCGTCGGTGGGCGTCTGCACGATGACGACGAAGCCCGTGTAACCCACCGGCGCGAAGGCCGCGAGCCAGGGGCCCTCTCGTGTCGCGAGGGGATCCCGGTGCTCGGTGATCGTCACGGTGGGCCAGGGCTCGGGCATCCGCAGTTGCTCGCCCTCCGCGGCGGGTAACGCTCTCCGCACCTCGTCGAGCTCGTGGGCCAGGCCCCCATCGAGGGGCAGCGACTCGCCATGCTCGAGGCCCTCGTGGAGCAGGATGATGTAGCCCCCGGGCGCTGGTTTCCCGGCCTCGCTCCGCGTCCTGTCCCGGGGCGCCACGAGCACGGCCGTCCGGTGACGGGCCTCGTTGGGGTCGCTCAGGCGCAGGGAACCCAGGGTGGCGCCGGTGCCCACCATGCCGACGAGTACTCCCCGCCATGCACCTTCCGCATCGATCAGCGGAATGGAGAGCGCGAAGCGATGGCGATCATCGGCCTCCGACAGGAATGCACTCGAGATGTAGGGCTGGGACCGTTGTGCGAGCGCGTGCCGCTTCGCGCCCTCGAAGTAGTCGCGCCACGCGAAGTTCTTGCCCAGGAAGTCCCGGGGCGGCTCGGGCCAACGGGCCAGCACCGTCCCCTGCGCGTCCACGATGAACCAGCTATCGAAGGGGGACTCCCCACCGGGGAGCTTCAAACCGAGCCGTGGATCCTCATGGGCCTCGTACATCTCCCGGCAGAATCCCTGGAGGGCGGGCAGGTCGCGGCGCTGGAGCGGCTCGCGCAGCCGGGGCGAGCTGGCGGCCCGTTCGATGGCATCGCTGTACTCCTCGAGCTTGAAGAGCACCGTGCCAGCGACCGTCCGGGCGGCGTAGATGTTCGTGCTCAACTCCTCCCTGCGTCGATCCTCCCCCTGGGCCCTCGCCACGGTGAGGGCCACCCCCGCCGTGACGAGGAGCAGCCAGGCGATGCTGCCCACCAGCCCCGCGGGGACCGGGTGCCGCCGGCACCACCGCCACACCCGGGCGGCCCTGCCCATCGGCCGGGCGAAGATGGGCTCGCCCCGGAGGTAGCGTTCCAGTTCCTCGGAGAGCTCCTCCGCCGAGCCGTAACGGCGCCGTGGATCCTTCTCCAGGCACTTGAGGCAGATCGTCTCCAGGTCCCGATCGATGCCGGGGTCGAGCTCGTGGGGCGGCGTGGGCTCGGTCTCCAGGACCCGCCGGAGGACCTGCGGGGGCGTGTCCGCCGTGAAGGGCGGGCGGCCCGTGAGCAGCTCGTAGAGGATGGCGCCCAGGCCGTAGACGTCGGCGGCAGTGGTGAGGTTCCTGGACTGTCCGGCGGCCTGCTCCGGCGACATGTAGCCGGGCGTGCCCACCACGATGCCGGAACGGGTATGCCCGGCCTCCTTCTCCAGGTGTCTGGCCACGCCGAAGTCCGCCACGTGCGGCCGTCCCCCGGCATCGAGCAGCACGTTGGCCGGCTTCAGGTCCCGGTGCAGGATGCCGCGCTGGTGTCCGTGGTGCACCGCCCGCGCGAGCACCGCGAGCACCTCGGCCACGTGCCGGTGCGCGCCTCGGAACCGCTCCAGGTTCTCGGCGAGGTTGCCGCCCTCCAGGTACTTCATCGTGAAGTACGGGCAGCCGTCGTGCTCGCCGACCTCGTAGATGGGGACGATGTTCGAGTGATCGAGCCGGGCCGCGGCCTCGGTCTCGGCACGGAAGCGGTGCAGCTCGGCCTCGCTGGCCAGCCCGCCCCCCACGAGCATCTTCAAGGCCACCACGCGATCCAGGCGCAGGTGCCGCGCACGGTAGACCCTGCCCATGCCTCCCCGGCCCAGGAGCTCGAGCAACTCGTAGTCACCGAAGCGCGAGGGAAGGCTGGAGGCCGGGTGGAGCTCGGGCTCGTCGTCGAGCCCTCCGAGCAGCAGGCAGCGGGGGCACAGGCCCGCCGCGCTCAGGTTCGAGCCACACCGGGGGCACAGGGGCGTGGGCGCGGGGGTCGTCATGCGCGTGCGGCTCCGGTGCTACTCCAGGGAGACCAGCAGCAGCCGGATCTCGTCATCCACGTCCTCGGGCCGCTCGACCGTCTGGGCGATCTCGGCCCGGAGCAGCTCCCGGTACCGGCCTCGGAGCCGGTGGGCCGCGACCTTCACCGACCCCTCGCTCATGCCCAGGGCTCCGGCCACCTCCGCGTAGGGGACCTTGACCGTGTCTCCCGTCAGGGTGCCGCGCAGCTTCTCGAAGAGCGGCTGCCTGCCGAGCTGGGCGCACTCCTGCTCCAGGGTGGACAGCACGTGCTCCAACAGCGTCAGTGCCCAGCGGCGCTCGTAGAGCTTCTCGGGGGTGAGGCCGTGCGAGGGCTCGTGCTGGTAGCGGCCCTCGGCGTCCTCGGTGTCGATGGACAGGGGCGTCAGACCGCCGCCGCGCTTCTGGGCCCGCTCCCGGTCCCACTCGTTGACGAGGTAGTGCTTGAGCGAGGTGAGCAGCCACGCGCGGAACCGGCCGCGCTGGCGATCCACGGCCGCCAGATCGTTCTTTTCCAGCAGCCGGGTGAAGAAGCCCTGAACGAGGTCGCGCGCGTCCTTGGGCCCACGGCCCTGGCGCCGGGTGAAGGCATAGAGCGGGTACCAGTAGAGCGTGCACAACGTGGACAGCGCCTCGTGCGCCTCGGACGCGGTGCCCTGGCCCGCGGCGAGAATCAGGCTCCAGCGTGTCGTCGAGAACTTCCTGGGGATCGCCCGAGGGAGTCCCTCGAGTGCATCCTCACCGTTGTCCCGCGTGGGTGATGACATCGGCTCCCCTGATCGATTCGCCGCGAGAGCCTAGCCTAGGGCCGGGCCCACCCGGGTGGCGAATCGGGGGAGGGCGCCGTGTTCACTACGCGGCCTGGCGGGCCTTGCGCCGCGCCAGGAGAGAGGGCACGAGGAGCAGCACCGCGCTCAGCACCAGGGCGGTGGGGCCCAGCCAGTCACCCCAGGCCACCATCAGCGTGGGCACGCGGGGAGACAGGGGCACTGTCACGGCGAGGCTCGCGCGGTGATCGTCCGGTACCTGAGCGAGCACCTCGCCCGTGGGGCTGATGAGGGCGGAGATGCCCGAGTTGGTGACGCGCACCTGCGGCAGCCGCGTTTCGATGCTCCGAAACGCCGCGTGCATGAGGTGCTGCTTCGGCGCGGGTGTCCCCGAGAACCACGAGTCGTTGGACAGCGTGATGATGAGCTCGGCCCCCCGGCGCGCCTCCTCGGCGACGTAGCTGGGGAAGATGGACTCGTAGCAGATGAGGGGCGCGACGGTGATCGCCCGGCCTCCGCCGAGCGGGAGCGCCAGCGTCTGGGGACCGGGCCCCCGCTTCCAATAGCCAGTCCAGGGCAGTTGCTCGCGCAGCCACTGCGAGTCGATCAGCTCGGGGACCCACTCCGTCAGCGGGAAGAGCATCGTCTTGCGGTAGGCCGAGCGCTCCAGCGTCCCGTTGCGTCCCGGGCCCAGGAACATGGCGGCGTTGTACTCGCGCTCCTGCTCCAGGTCGTACGTGCCGAAGAGCAGGGGCACCTGGCCGCGCGAGACGAACTCGCGGATCTCCGCGTCGAACTCGGCGCCCACGTCGTTCTTGGGCGTGCCGAAGGTCGTCGGGTACACCGTCTCGGGCCAGATGAGCAGATCCAGCTTCCGGTTCTGGAGCAACTCGGCCGAGAGCCGGTAGTGCGTGTCCAGGACCATCCGGACCACGTCGTACATGCCCATCTCGGCCGCGAGCTTCTCGTACTTCGTGATGTTGGCCTGGACGACGCCGACCGTGAGTTCCTGCCTGGGCGCCTCGAGCGCGGCCACCTGCCGGTAGCGGAACTGGCCATACCCGAAGCAGGCCAGCACGAGCGCCGCCCCCACGGCCACCGGAGCCAGCGCGCGCCGCGAGCCCTCGCGCGGACCGTGGGCCACGAGGGCCTTGCCAGCCGCGAGCACGCACGTGTTGACGATGACGAGCACGAGCGTGAGCCCGTGCGTCCCGGCGATGTCCGCGCCCTGGCGCAGGGACTCGGAAGCGATGAAGCCCTGCCCGAGCGTCACGGCGAAGAGCTTGGGGCTCACCCACTCGGTGCCCACGTACACGAGCGCGCCCGTGAGTGTGACGCGCCAGAAGGCCCGGGGGCTCTCCTCGGCGGTGCGCCGCAGGTGGTAGCGGATCAACGCGAAGGTGATGAACTGCAGCTCCATGAAGGGTGACAGCACCAGGAAGGCGAGCCAACACACGGCCAGGGGCACCCCGGAGTAGCTCTGCAGGGCTCCGGGGAACCACCCGAAGAGCGCCGCGTTGAACGCGCAACCCATCGCCACGCCCGCGAGTACCACCTCACGCCGGGAGGCGGCCCGGTCCAGCACCCAGAGCCAGGGCACGAGCGATACCCAACCGGCCGAGACCCAGAGGGGCTCCTGGCTGCCGAACAACCACAGCAAGCCAGCGGTGCCCGCCACTCCGAGCAGCAGGAGCGCCAGGCGCCTCGCGCGGACCGCCATCGCGCTCATGGAATGGGCTCCACTCCCTCTGGGCCTTCGGGCAGTTCCAGGATCTCGATGGGCATGCCCTGAGGCGCCAGCTCGGGCGGGACGACCCGGTTGGAGGGCAGCTCGACCGGCGTCCCCTTCGAGTCCACCGGCTTGTAGTCCGGATGGAACATGAGGATCGGCTTGATGCCCTCCCCGTTGTCGGTGGACTGGTAGTGGCGCACGTAGCCGGGAGGCAGCTCGAAGTTCTCGGGGACGATGATGCCCTGCTTGAGGGGACTGGTGCCGGGACGGTACAGGTTGATGCCCTCGGCGGGTCCGGAGGGGGCCGCCTCCTGCGCCGCGGGTTCCTCCTGGGGCGCGGGCTCGGACGGCTGGGCCGGGGCGCTCTGGGGCCGGGGGGCCGCCTTGGGCGCGGGACGGGACGGAGTGGGGGAGGGCGCGGGTGCGGCCTGCGCGAGCCTCTCGGGCTCGGCCTCGGGCGTGGCGGGCACGTAAGCCGGAGATGACACGAGCCAGGCACTCAAGAGCAGACACACGATGGTGACGCCGAGCCCCAGCCCGACGATCCACGTGCCGCTACCGGTGCGCTTCCGCTGGATGCGTGTCACGCCATCGCTGTCGACGTGCCGCTCGTAATCGGGATGCTGCGAACCCATTCTCGCCCCTGTTCTCCGGGACTCGTATGCTACGGGCCCCCTGCCGCCCGGGCAATCCGTTCCCCCATGAGCCCCATGCCTGCCGATGCACCCGTAGAGCCCTCCGCCAATGGCCAGGCCGTGGCCCCGCGCTTCCAGGTCCACGCCTACCCGCTTGCCCTGCGCGTCATCAGTTCCTTGCTCCAGGTGCTGATCACGGCCGACCTCCTGTGCGCCTCGGCGCTCGTCGTCACCGGCACCTTCACGGGGGCGATGAACCCCAAGCCTCCGGCACTGGCGGGATGGCTCGCCCTGCTCGCGCTGGTCCTGTTCGGCTTGACCCGGCTCATCCGGTGGCTCACCGCGGCGACCTTCTCCGTGGAGCCCTCACAGTTCGTGCTGCAGCGCCGCAGCGATCGGTTCGAAATCCCCGCCACCTCGGTGGAGTCGGCCCGGGTCTGGCGGCTGCCCATGCCGGGGACGGGCGTGTCGCTGCGGATGAAGTCGGGGCGAGGCTTCCAGTACGCGCTGCAGGTGGCGGATCCACTGCCGGTGTTGGAGGCGATGGGGAAGGAGGCGGGTCACCCGCTCACGGCGTTCGCGCACGCCCGGGCCACGGTCATCCGCCGGCGCTGGTACCACCTGGCGCTCAAGTTCGTCCTGTTCCCGCTGGTGCCCACCGTCATCATGTTCCAGCTCAACCAGCGCATCACCTACGGGGGGCCGTTCGCGCAGTACCACATGTATGGCCTGAGGCCGTACCTGCTGAGCTTCTTCACCTATTGGACCTACTTCACCGCGCTGCTCGTGCTGTTCGCCAGCCTCTGGCGCGTCCTGGCCGAGCTGGTGGCCTTCGCGGCGGCGTGGAGCTCCCCACGGCGTGCGAGGGGCGTGCGGCGGTTCGTGGAGGTCGCCAGCGCGGTGCTCTACTACGGAGGCTTCTGCGCGCTCGTGGCGTGGAAGTTCCTCCAGTAAGGCGTCTGCCGCTCAGGCAGCCGGGGTGTTGGCATCCCAGTCGGGTGGAGGACGTTGTGAGGAGCGGGCTGCGTTCGGGAAGGAATGCGGTGCTTGGATGAAGG